>JAWBKZ010000003.1 GCA_038831005.1 Ignisphaera sp. | reverse complement strand
CACTTATATCAGGAACAGACAGTAGAACAATAGTAATACCCAACATAGGCGCAACAACATCAACAGCACTAAACCTAAACATAGGAACATCAAATGTATATCTATCAGCAACATCAGCACAACCACAGACAAGGTAAGACTGTGATAAAAATAACCGAAAAAAATAACCAAAAAGTGTCTTAACCAGATAATCTAATTTTTTAAATTAATATTGATTTTAGAGGTATATATTGTTATGATGTTTATATAAGTATATGGGTAAATAATAGATAAATAGGTAGTAAATGTATTAAAGAAAAGATTCATAATGTGTGCATTGTGTGTATTTTGTTTAATACTTGTCTAGTTTGAATTTATTTATATAGTAACTCATAATATCATTATTTTTCTCGGCTATTGTTAGAAATTCATCCTGTTCCACTATTGTGAAGGGTATGACATCTTTTATGGACTGAAGTTCTAGCGTAACCATAACGAGTCTATATATCCCTATCCCTACTCCAGCAGTAGGAGGCATGCCATATTCGAGAGTTCTTACGTAGTCTTTATCTAGTGGATGATATTCAATTTCTTTACCCATTTTCTCTGTATGTCTTGATCTGAGTTCTTCTTCTTTTTTGAAGAAGTAGTACTGGACTATGGGATTGTTTAACTCGCTATAGCCATTTCCAATCTCTAGACCATTTATGAATATTTCAAATCTTTCTGCATATCTTGGATCTTCTCTATAGGGTCTAGCCAGAGGTGAAATATCTCTTGGGTATAGCGTGACATATGTAGGTTGAATTAATTTTGGCTCCACTATTTTTTCGAATATTTTCTCGATTATTTTCCCTCTTCTTGCATCTTCAATGTTTATTTCGAGAGATTTAGCTACATCTATAAGTTCCTCAATTGATTTATCTTTAACCTTAATACCCCCATAAATTTCTATGGAATCTTCAAGCCCTATTCTCGTCCATGGTGGTTTGAAATTCAATTCAATTTTTTCATCGTTCTTCTCTATCTCAATAACATAGTCTCCGAAAACCTCTTTAATCGCATTTGAAACCATTTCTTCTACAAGTTTCATCATATCGTTCCAATCAGCAAATGCTTGGTATATTTCTATTTGAATGAACTCAGGATAGTGTTGTGCATCTATATCTTCGTTTCTGAAACATACAGATATCTCATATACTTTGAACAAATTCCCTACGACACATCTCTTTAGGTATGTTTCAGGAGCTATACTTAAGTATACTGTTCTATCTAGAGCATACATTTTCGTTATGAAGGGTCTAGCTAATGCACCTCCATATATGGGTTGAAGCTTTGGTGTATGAACCTCTATAAATCCTCTGTTGTCTAGGAAATCCCTGAAGCTCTTCTCAATTCTATGAGTAACAATAATAGCTTTTCTTGATTTAGAATTTAGCATTATATCTAGGTATCTCATTCTATACCTCTTATCAGGATCTGCTAAACCATGCCATTTCTCCGGGTACTCTCTCCAAGCTATAGAAAGAATCTTCATCTCTTCAACTAATAATGAAAATTCCCCTCTAAGTGTTCTCATAGGTTTTCCTTTTACACCAATAATATCGCCAACATTGATCAATTCAACAACTTTCCACTGTTCCCCCCCTAGCACATCATGACGAAAAACAAGCTGAATAGTGTCAGTTGAATCATCTAGTACACCGAAAACTATCTTGCCATGCCTTCTTATACCCATAAGTCTACCAGCAATACTGTACATATCTGGAGATATCTCGCCATTACTAAGATTGCTATAAACCTTCTTTAACGTTCTAACATCTGTATCAACATCATATCTGTATTCATTTATATATGGATCTATACCTAGATCCATAAATTTCCAAAACCTATGCTTCTCGATAGCCATACTATTCACACATCACTTTGCTGTTTGTACTCTAAAGAAAATAAGTATTGTTGTAGCCTTATAGACAGAAGCATGGTGCAATTCCACTATGAGTAACAACAATATCTATACTGTCTCCAGATCTTTTACCTAATGTTTTTCTAAGAAATACATTGGATATTATTTCAAGAACTTGACTGCTATACAATGTTATTTCAGGTCTTACTATATATACCTGTAAACAGTCTATATATGCTTTCCATACGTAAACTTTGCCGAAACCTTCCATAGGTGGAGGAAGTGTATACATTGGTTTATCGACGCTAAAAACCAATTCAATAATTTTCGTGTACTCTCTATCTACAAGAATATTCAGTGTTCCTGGATAAGGCTTTATTCCCAAAACTCTTGATATATTGTTACTGTATAGCTGAACGTATCTAGCACCTTCACCTAATCCATCAATAACTTTACCCTTGATAATGATGTAGCTATCATCACAGGGTTTCTCGACCATTACTAACACCTAGAAAGCCATGTAGTTAATTTCATGATACTACAACAAAAATATTTTTCATATCTCTACCCATTAGCTTTAATATGACATCTTTTCATTTTGTACATAGCGAAGTGATTTTGAAAAGTTATAAGTTATGAAAATCTATAGAAATCTAGATGATGATGTGGGCAGCAACAGATCACGGTCTAAAGGATGAAGAGCCTAAAAGCTCACTCTGAAAGATCTCGGTCTCTATGCATGGGAAGCTGCTGTATCTCTATAGACAATTTTACCTCTATTACGGATACTATATCGAAGATCTTAATCCAGAAAGAACTATCCAAATGCTCTCTTAACCCGAAACTTATCGATAAACTTGAAACGCTCAAGAATCTTTCAATCAATTCTACAGAAAGATTTTTAGCGTTAATCAATCATATAAAGAGTGATAAAAATAATATCAACATCGAACCATATGTAAATACATTCTGTAACCTGGCCAACAACATCATTGAGTTGAGAAATATTGTAAGAGAACTGCTTGAAGAATCTTCAATAAAATTCTGTAACGATATCTCAAGAAAGTTAAATGAAGTTAGCAATATAATTGGTACAATTAGTGTAACATTTAGTATTTTAGCCTTAGCCGCTTTAGCTAAAATTAATAACATGTCTATGAATTTAAGTGGTAAAATAGCTTCATCATTGGCTTCCCTGATCTTTGCATTTCTATTAGATATACATACAGACAATATCAGAAAAGCTTTGATTATGTGCTATTCTACGGAGATTCAAATTGAGTAACAAGCTCTTCAATATAAAAATGGACTTGAAGTCGATAAGCTATACCTATGATCTAAATCTAAACAACCAAAAAGTACATAAACATAAATAATACATACTATTTTTTACCCTTGGTGACATAAACCGATACTGACTTACTACCATGTTTTTCAGCTGATTTATATCCTATGTAGTACCCTATTACGACAGCTATTATTGCCACAAACATTACTATACTTGTAACTAGCTGAGGATTCATTGATGCGCCTATACTCACAACATTTGTTACTGTGAACGTATGAAATATGACAAGTTCTTTAGTTATCGTAACCGTTGATTGGATTACAGTTAGTGTAGTGATGTTTTGAGCTTCACTAATCTGTGTCTCTGTAGCGGTTGTCTCCGTATCAAGTGCCTGGATCGTAACTTCATTAGTAACTGTATTAGCATTGATCTTTGTCTTCGTTAACAATAAATCATTATAACCATAGGCTTTACTGTAACATATCAAGTTAACATTTATTACAATGAAAATAAGTATCAACATTATACCTAGTCTTATCATGTTCATTAACGTTTTCACCTTATTCAAATGGTTTAGG
This sequence comes from Ignisphaera sp., assembly GCA_038831005.1. Classification (NCBI taxonomy): domain Archaea; kingdom Thermoproteati; phylum Thermoproteota; class Thermoprotei; order Desulfurococcales; family Desulfurococcaceae; genus Ignisphaera; species Ignisphaera sp. Next base: position 285,068 of record JAWBKZ010000003.1, on the reverse strand, counting down.
AAACAAATAAAAATATTGATGATAAATACGTATTGTCTCTAAATAGAGTTAACGTTATTCTATTAAAATGCTACATATCGTTAAGACCTCTATCAATGCTAGCAATGTAAACCGTATGTTTGTGACTTACAAATTAATAAAAACACTTATTGAATTACTTAATATGATCCAGATATCAAATGTTTTGGGACAATCTTTATAACTGGTTAAAAACTAAGATATTGAATTAAACGGAATGAGTATAATGTACCTACGTGTTATTAAACCTTTTAATCCTTGGAAATCTGGGCTCTGTACATGTCCATACAAATGGGTACTACATCCATATACTGGATGTAGCCATAACTGTTTGTACTGTTATGCAACAAGCTATATCCCTAAACATAGTAATGTAAGACCTAAAGAAAGATTCATAGATAGGTTAAGAAAGGATGTTGTGAAACTTCCTAAGAATTCATTAATAGAGATATCCTCTAGCAGTGATCCTTATCCATCAATAGAGACTAGGTATCGATTAACTAGAAGCGTTTTAGAGATACTGCTCAGTCATGGGTTTAAGACTCTTATCGTAACCAAGAGCTCTATGGTTACACGAGATCTAGACATATTGAGAAGATATAGGGATAGCGTAGTTGTATCAATAACTATTACAACACTAGATAGTTCTATATCTAGTAAATTAGAGCCCGGTGCTCCCTTACCTAATGAAAGAATTAAAGCTATAGAAATCCTCACAAAAAATGGTTTAAATGTTGTTGTTAGAATAGACCCAATAATACCATACATAAATGATGACTATAACGATTTAAGGAACTTGATTAAAATGCTGAATACTGTTGGGGTTAAACAGATAACTACATCAACATATAAGGCAAGAAACGATAGCTTAACGAGAATTCTTAAAGCTTTTCCTAATATCAAGGATAAGCTGATTGAAATGTATAACAAAGACTCTTCGGAGTACATCCATGGTTATCGCTATCTAAAATCTAGCATAAGGTTTCACTATATGGCCATGATTAGAGAAATTGTGACAGAAGAAGGATTAGTCTTTGGAACATGTAGAGAGGGTTTCAAGAATCTTAATACACCTGGGTTTGCATGTGATGGTTCAACACTTATGTATATGAATTCGAGCTAGATGCCTTCATGTCTAGTTAGTACTTCCTTGAATATTGTTTCTCAGATTTTCTAACTTTTCTATATCTTTTCTTTGGATAAAACACTACATCAACATGATATATGAGTTCAGATACTTCTCTACATATTATGTTTACTGTCTCCCTAAGTTTATGAGCTTCACCTATTGTTGTCTTGGGGTCTAGGTATATCTCGACCTTAGCTATGTAAATCGATCCGATCTTCTTGAGTTCAACATTACCTAAGACCACCTTGTCACTAACAATCTTATTGAGTCTCGATACAAGTTCTATCTTAAGATGAGGATTGGATTCAAAACCCAGGATAGATTTTAGTATATCCTTAGCTAAGCTTAGGAGTGTCTGTAAAGCGACAAAAAACACGAATAATACTACAACGAGTTCTATAATCAAGTTCTTCGTTAATGCAGTTAATACTATCCCTATAGAGACTATTATCGACACTATAACATCTATTATAGCATGTGTTGAGTCTATTTTCAATATCTCTGTCTTTAACCTTCTGTACGCTTTCTTTTCAATAGAAAACGTAATAAATGTTATGATGCCCCCAATAACTGTAATTATTGCTAGATAGATATTAGTTGTTGAGGGTTCCATCATTGAAGTAGAATGTGCTGATACATACTCTATCAATGACAGTATATAGAAACCAAAAACAACAAGGATCACGAAAATGGATATCATGTACTCTAATATGAATACACTCCAATCAAACTTTCTATAGATTTTGGATATAATGAAAAACATTATTAGTGAAATAATTTCCAGAGCTGTATCTACAATCCAGTGAACAACATCTGTATAAAGTATCATTGAAGAATACATGTAGGCAAAAACAAACTCTATAACCAGGCCCGCGATAGAGAGAAGAACAACTACTATGAGCATCCTATACGTTTCTCTAAATCTATACCTAATTTCTTTCATGCTTGCATTCATTAATACCTCACACTCAACCAACTTGTATCTACTTAAATTATACTGAATTCAAGGACACCATCTGTACAAATGATATCCTTGAATTCAGTATAATTATTGATTTTGTTTCTTGCACAGAGATCTAGTGTCTCTGGATCTAGATATTAGTACATGATCTTATTCAATATTTAATGTATATTCATACAGCTATTAACAATTAATTGGTGCGGGGGGTGGGATTTGAACCCACGCAGGCCTACGCCATCGGGTCCTAAGCCCGACCCCTTTGACCTGGCTCGGGCACCCCCGCACTAATATGAAACTCCATAAATTTTTATTTAAGCTAGAGTTTATATCTCTTAAATATCTTTAATATAACTGAAACTCAATTATATATACTTCTGAATCCGTATTTATTCTTCTGCTACCATATATTTTAGCTAATGTTTTTATCAAGTCCTCTATACTTTTAAACCCATCGCTTCTTATCTCTTCAGCACTAAGTTCATTCAATTTTTTTCTATAGATTCTCTTTATTAATGCCTTACCTATTCTAACATGACCTACATAGACTTCTACTGTATCTCCTTCCCTAAGATTTGTAGAAAGTCTTATTGTGGTGGTTTTCTCGCCAGATAGTATTTTTCCAGCATAATCAAGCTTGAACACTAGTTTTTTCATCTTTTATTCCTTTTCCTCATGCCCTTCTTCATCAAATGGCGACTTTACTATCAGATAGCCACTCTTTATTATACTCACGATATCTCTATATGTTACCTCTCGAGCTATCTCTGTAAATGCTTCTAAAGGTATTTCAGATCTTACTTTTATTTCAAGTTTTCGAGCCAAATTCTTGACAGCCTTAAGACAACTTTCAGCAATACTACATACATCACATCTACATGATTCACCTTTGACAAGAACAAACCCTACATCTTCGTCAGCAAAGCCGCCTTTGTCAGCATATATTTTCAGTTTAATGCTTTCTTCACTATCTAGCTCTACATCATATACTAAGAAGAATCTGGCCGCTATATAGAATCTACCATTCCTATAAATTACTAGGCCATTTTTACGAAGACTATGTAGATGTCTATATATCGCTGTTCTAGAAAAACCTAAGGCTGTAGCTATATCGAGAGCCGAAGTATAACCTTTTGCCATTAATGACATTATCGCGCATCTAACATCATTTAAGATACATCCTAGAAACGTTCTATAGTTGATTAATCTAATTAGGTCTATATTTTCTGGATATTCTTTGGGTAAAGATAATGCCTTCATCCTCTTCAGCGATTCCAACACAATTTACCACCGGGTTGAATATATTTTATTTTGAACATTTAATATCTTTCTGGAAACCTAGAAAATAGTTAACTTTTATACTTGGTTAACCTTACGGTACTTCAATGAACTCGATAATTACGCCTTGTATTTATCTATATGTGTTTCAGCAACTTGTAAATGTTTCTTGAAATAGCTTCATGTACCTCTTCTTCACTAATTTTTTTAATCATAGCTATGTGTTTAATGACATTAGGTATGTGTTTTGGATGTAACTCTAGGCCTTTGTATTTATAGGGAGCATCGCTTTCAACCAATATTAGGTCTATAGGGGCCTGTGCTATTACATCTCTCTGCTTTTGTTGAATAGCTATTGTAGGATTTACCGTTATTAAATAACCTCTATCGTTTATCTCTTTAATAAGTTCTAAGGGACCTGTATACCAATGAATTATAGCCATAGGTATATCATTTTTAGCAAGTATATTAAGTACCTCCCTCCAAGCACCCGCTGCATGAATATTTAAAATCATATTCATTTCTTTGGCTAACTCGATAAATATCTCGAAAACTTTTAATTGATGGTGATACGTATCCTGCTTAAACCTCTTGTCTAAACCTACTTCACCTAGAATTCTAATTTCGTTACCTTTTTCTCTAGCTAGATCTGATATCTTTTTTGCTTCATCAATAGAGTCTGCATCTACAGACCAGGGATGCAAGCCCACAGATGGTATGATCCATCTATATCTTTTCGCAAGGTCTAGTGTTCTTATAGATGATCGATGATCATCACTCACAGCTATAAGATATGTTACCAGCTTTCCTATATCTTTGATTTCCTCATTAGGAAACTCATGGATGTGACAGTGAGCATCAACGATATTGCTACTAATTTCTATTGTTTCCCACCTAACACAAAATTCTTTATATTATTGAACGGTATGTGTATGAACTCTGTATATGTATCTAACGGTAGATAAACAAATCTGTCTGTTTTATACACAGGATTTACACCACCAACTATGTTGAGTTTATATCCACAGAAACCACATCTCGAATCATTTTGTATATTTGATTCAACTATATCGAACCCTATCCTTTTTATTACTGGTCTTCCGCAGTTTGGACAGTAGGTATGTTCATAATTATGACCAGGTACGTTTCCTATATACACATGCTTTAAGCCCTCGTTTCTAGCTATCTCTATATGTTTTTCAAGAATCTTTACTGATGATGCTGGAACATCAATCATTTTGTAATCTGGGTGAAACCTCAAGAAATGTACTGGTGTCTCTGGACCTAGGTTTTCTGTTATCCATATAGCTAGTTTACGTACCTTATCTAGGTCTTCACCATATCTAGGTATTACTAGATCTGTTATTTCAATAAATATTCCTTTTCTTTTCAATTCAATTAAAGTATTAAATACATGTTCCACATTAGGTACATAACAAATCTTTTTAGCAAGTTCTGGATCGCCATGACCTTTAAGATCTACTGTAACAGCATCCACAAATTTAGAAACAAGATCTATAGTTTCATCAGTCATATAACCGTTTGTAACCATGGTATTAAACAGATTATTCTTTTTTGCCAGTATACCCACATCGTATGCATATTCTATGAATACCACAGGTTCGTTATAGGTATAAGTAATGCCTTGTGCACCATAAGCTAAAGCTAACTCGACTGCAAGTTCTGGTGAAACCTTCCAGCCGGTTATCACTTTCCTTTGCGATATATCCCAATTTTGACAAAATTGGCATGCCCAACTACATCCTGTTGTAGACATCGAGTAAACCATTGAACCTGGATGGAAATGATAGAGGGGCTTCTTCTCTATAGGGTCTATAGCAACAGCTATAGAGATTCCATGTGAAACTAGGTAAAGCTTTCCATTGAAATTCCATCTTATTCCACAGAAACCATACAGAGAATCACCTATCTTACATCTTCTGGGACAAGCCGTACATTCAACAAGTTTTTTGGCAGGATCTATGATTCTGTAGAGTAATGCTTCTTTAGGCACATATCTTCCCCTCTATCTATTATCAATGTTGCTATACACAGATCTACAGTAACCTTAGGGTAATACTGTATACAATACTTATATCTTTATATAGTTGCTACATAAATGCATGAGGGGTACTATGTCTCTATCCCTCCTCCTAATCGTTCCATCATCATTAAGCTCATCTGTAGGTTGAGAACATATCCATGATTTTCTCTTAAGCCTATTCCTATGCTGAATAACATCCTTGTATAATGCTGAACAAAAGTGCACAGAGATGTTCAATCCTTCTTGAGAAGCTTTCTCTATTACTTTTTTTGCTACTTCAGCACTACCACGAACGCTTCTACCATCATCACTAAGTTTAAATCCTCGAATAAGTACGTCTTCTATATTTGTTTCACTAACCTCGAGTTCATTTATGTTAACAAATTTTGCGCCACTTTTTTCAGCATCTATAACTATCCTCCATAGCCAATCAAAATCCAGTAAAGCTGGAACCTCGATACCTACGTCCATGCTCGTCTCTCTAACAGTAAATTCAACAAGTTTCATTACACTACTATCAACTATATGAAACCTTATTTCATCTAGTCCTAGAGATGCGAGATGTTTTATGGCTTCCTTAGTTGTTCCGAAGCCTGAGGAATACAAATGGATATGGAACTTTTCTCCCAATACATCCTTAAGAGTCTTAATAATATTTGCAACAATGTAGTAGACCTGGAAGGGTTCACCACCTGTTATAGACGCTCCTTCTGCTTTTATAAAGACAATTTCATCTACAATATCCATCATATTCGCAAATCTCTCTTCATCGACATAGAATGCATTAGGTTTTCTACGCTCAAAGCTTATAGGACAATAAAAACAATCAACACCACAAGTACCAGAAACAAATATAACCGATTTAGATCCCTTGATACAGTACCTACATCCATTAGGAACTTCACCATACCATGTCCCTAAAATACCATAACTATATACCTTATGCGCAGAGCCCATATCTTGCCACAGCTCTCCTGAAGATCATATTATTTATGCAGAGTTTTTCTATAAATTGTTCTACTTCTTCAAAATACGGTACATCTATATCAATAAATAAACCTGTATGACCTTCACGAGATCTTCTAATCAGTGCTTCAGTACGATCTTTAACAATATCTATGGATACTCCCAATATCTTACAGACATAACCCTCATTACCTAGAACAGGTATCTCTACATGACCTCTATCAGTTGGTATTATGAGTAACAGGTTCTTGTTAACCCCATTAACCCTTCTTTCTGCTATAATATCGTCTCTAACGATATATCCGCTAAATCTGTAGTACTCGATCTCAAGATTCTCAAGAGGTGCTAAAGGTATTGATATGGATTCTTCTTCATATGGATCTAGATATACGTATACTTTAGGTGTATGTCTAGGTGTAGGCTGAACAATCCTAATGTTATGTACATTAATATCGTTCTCTTCTAGACACATTTTAATCATACCGATAGGATAGGGATAAAGTAAAGCCACATCAACATCGCTGTCCTTGGAAACATCTCCACGTGCTACACTGCCATGGATAATGGGTAACATATAGCCACAGTTCATAAGTACCTCAAGTAGCTTTAAACCCTTAGCTCGCTTATCTCTAAGAGTCTGCCAATGTTCATCTGAATATATAACCTCTTTCACATAGCTAACCATAACATGATCATCAAACAGTATGGTGTATGATATTGAATAACGCATTGGATATACTGGTATTTTTCGCAATATTTACTGTTGTTACAACATTATTAAATGTTTATACACGAGGTAAGCAATTAACTTTACATAGATTGAGACTACAATTTATTGTAGGAGGTGTTCTCCTGTTTATAGGTAAGAAAAGAACTCCCCACTTCTCTAGACCAATAGATAGAAAATTCCACATATTATTCGTAATTGTGACACTCCTCGGCATAATTTTATTCTATTCTGTATTTGTTCCAGAGATAGTAAAGTTTGTGAAATCATTTTTAGAATATGCAACTGGAACTTCCTCTATAGCGCCTCAACCAGTAATGGTGCCGGTGCCACTACTCTTTAAGTTTCAAGATATAGTTCCATACCTATTTATAGCTATAGGCATAGCAGTAATAGTGCATGAATTTATGCATGCATTTATAGCAATTATGGAAGGAGTATCAATTAAGAGCTGGGGTATTGGACTAATGTTCTTTATGCCGTTAGCTTTTGTTGAGCTAGATGAAAATAGTTTTAACAATTCTTCAAGAAGATCGAAAATAAATATAGTTTCTGCAGGCATTTTTGGTAATGCTATAACCACGCTAATTATCTTCTTAATTTTATTAACAATAAATACACTTACACCTATGATCATTGGCATACCATCTATAACCGTAGCGATAACATCTATTAATTGCTCTATCTGTAATACATCACTATGTCCAGCTAGAGTAGCAAATCTGAAACCGAATACCATAATAGTGGCAATCAATAATATCTCCATAGATAGTATTAACAAATTTGTATCAGTAGTACAAGAGCTTCCCATAGGTTCAAATATATCAATAGATATCTGTGACTATAATGGATTCTGTGAATCTTTAAACATATACTTGAATGCTCATAAGAAAGATAGTGAAACAATACCATGTATAGGAGCTGTTTTTGATTCTGCTACTGTATTTATAAAAAATGGTAAGCTATATAGATTGCCATGGTTTGAGAATTTAGTATTTTTACTAACAACTATATTGGTAATAAACTTCAGCCTCTTCGTGGTAAATGCTATACCGTTATTCATAACTGATGGTGCTTTATTTCTAAAATATTCAATTGATCAATCTTCAAAATTTAGCAAGATCGTGTCCATGAAAATTATCGATATATTGAATGCATTGATAATTATTGTAGCCACTAGTCTTTCATCATATATATTGCTTTCAGGGTAGATATAAATTGCATATTAGGCAAGCTAGAATAGAAGACCTAGATAACATTTATCGTCTTGAAACATTATGTTTTAAGGATCCTTATCCTAAAGAACTTCTGTATATGTTGTTAACACTTTATCCAGAATTATTTTTAGTGATAGAACAAGAATCAAATATCATAGGATATGTGGCTGGAATTGTGAGAAAAGATAATTTTGGACATATAATCTCTCTGTGTATCCATCCAGCATACAGAAGAAAAGGATTAGGTAAACAACTTGTAGCACACATAGAGAAAGTATTTAAAGAGAATTTTAATGTTTGTCAATATCGTTTAGAGGTTAGAACCTCCAATATCGACGCCATATCTCTTTACAAAAAATTAGGTTATAGTATTATCAACAGGATCTCAAACTATTATCCAGATGGAGAAGATGCATATATAATGATTAAATATGTTTGTCAGCATAATTGTTAACAATTCGTTTATAGGTATATAAGATTTAGCATATTGGTTATGTCATGATTTGTCCGTAAATCCATATAAGTTTCTTAAAACATTCAATATTTAGGTAGGAGTCGTAATGATCAATAAAGAAGATGCCATTGATGTATTTATACTTGATGTATCTTACGAGGTTTTGGGCAACGAACCCCATGTAGTTATATGGGGGGTGACTGAAGATAATAAACGTGTACTACTTAGAGATAGAAGGTTTAGACCTTATTTCTATGATATTGTTGAATATAGTTACTCGAATAAAGAAAAGCTTGAGGCCATAATAACTCAGATTAAGAAACTCTCTATACCTAAGTCACCTATACTATCTATAGAGGTTATGGAAAAACGCTTCAATGGTGAACATGCTACAGCACTAAAAATAACAACATTGCTACCGGAGTATGTACGTGAGTATCGAAATCATGTCTCTAGATTATTAGGAATTAGGGCTGTAGTTGAAGCTGATATAAGATTCTCAATGAGGTATTTGATAGACAATGATATTTATCCATGTACATGGAATAGATTTAAAGTTATGAGACAGGGTGTATCTTCAGGCTATAGAGTAGATGAAAAATTTGAAATCGTTGATGTGCTTGGCCGCATAGACAGAATATCTTTGCCTACTCTCAGAATCCTAGCTATAGATATAGAGGTCTATAATCCTCGTGGAACTCCAAGACCTGATAGAGATCCTATAATCATAATATCACTTATGAATTCTGAAAAAGAAATAGTAAAGATTACGGCAAGAGATAAAGATGATAGAAATTTAATAAAAGAGTTCATAGAATATGTTCGCAAATATGATCCAGATATAATTGTTGGCTATAATTCTAACCAATTTGACTGGCCTTATCTTATCGATCGATGTAGACATTTAGGTATAAAGCTTGATGTATCTAGAAAAATAGGTTCAGAACCTTCCAGAAGCATCTATGGTCATATATCTATTCCTGGACGTGTAAACGTAGACTTATTTGATTTTGCTGAAGAGATAGCTGAAATAAAAGTTAAGAGTCTAGATGAAGTAGCGGATTATCTTGGGGTTATGAAGAAAAGCAAGAGAACTACTGTACCTTGGTATGAAATACACAGATATTGGGATGACGAAAAACTACGTGAGATATTACTCAAGTACTCTGAAGATGATATTGTTTCTACGTATGGTATAGCTGAAAAATTCTTGCCATTCGCAATACAACTCTCTAGCGTAACCGGCATACCATTAGATCAAGTAGGTACCGCAAGTGTAGGTTTTAGACTTGAATGGTATTTGATGCGGGTAGCATATCATTATGGAGAATTGATTCCAAATAGAGCTGAAAGACCATATGAACCTTATAGAGGAGCCATAGTTCTAGAACCAAGAAAAGGTATTCATGAAAATATTGCTGTTCTTGATTTTTCTTCAATGTATCCGAATATAATGATAAAATACAACATAGGTCCAGATACTTATGTACGTGATCCGTATTTATGTAAAAACAATGATTGTTATGAAGTTCCAGAAATTGGATACAGATTCCTGAATCAGCCAACCTCCTTCCTTAAATCTGCACTTGAATCATTAATAACAGCTAGAAAAAGCGTTAGAGAACAGATGAAATTATATAAAAACAATGAATATGAATATAGACTTCTTGATGCTAGACAAAAAGCATTAAAAGTTTTAGCAAATGCTTGTTATGGTTATATGGGTTGGACTGGTGCTAGATGGTATTGTAAAGAATGTGCAGAAGCTGTTGCAGCTTATGGTAGACAGATAATCAAGATGGCGTTTAATTTAGCCAAGAAGTATAATTTGGAAATAATATATGGAGATACAGATTCTATCTTTGTTAAATATGAGCCCGAAAAGATAAATATGTTTATAGATGAGATAGAGCGTGAACTGGGGCTTGAGATAAAGATCGATAAAGTGTATAAAAGAGTGTTCTTCACAGAAGCTAAGAAGAGGTATGTAGGTCTTACCTCAGAAGGATTCATAGATATAGTTGGATTTGAGGCTGTTAGAGGTGATTGGGCAGATATAGCTAAAAATATTCAAGAGAAGGTTGCTGAAATAGTTCTGAAGACCGGAGATTACAAAAAAGCTGTAGATTATGTTAGAAAAGAGCTTGAAGATTTAAAGAGGAGTATAGCTGAAGGAAAGGTATTAATAGACTCATTCATTATTTGGAAAACCATCACAAAACCTATACCAGAGTATGAAGCGATGCAACCTCATATTGCTGTAGCTAAACAACTCATCAATATGGGCTATAAGGTTGAGGTAGGAGATAAAATAGGGTATGTGATATGTAGAGGAAACGGAAAGATTTCCGAGAGAGCTAGACCATATATCTCTACTGATGTGCGAGATATTGACATAGATTATTACATTGAACATCAGATAATACCCGCTGTCATAAGAATACTTGGATACTTTGGGGTCACCGAAAATCACTTAAAAGGAGTGGCGAGAAGTAGTAAATCGCTTTTCGATTATAGTAGGAAGGAGTAAAAATAACATGTTTATGAAAATGTTCCAAATATGTCGTTAAAAGTCATAGCCATTATGTTTTCAGGTTTTCTTAATATGTTACCCAATCTAACGCCTATAATGAGTTTGATACCCTTGCTTGAAGCAACATCAAGCAGTCTTTGCGTTATTATACCGTCAAAAACTATTGTATGCACTTTTCCATAATCTATTTGACCCAGTCTTTCAACCAAGTCTCTTACAGGTAAACGTTCTATTACATTCCATTTAGAGTCAAAAAGTATAGCCTCTAATGTTCCAACAAGTTTCCTACCTTCTTCTATTACTGCTACAGGTATTTCCATAGATATCTCTTCGGATTTCTCAATTACTTGTTGCTGAACCGTAGCTTCTTCAACTGGCTTAACTTCCTCAATAATATCCTCTGTAGACTTCTTCTCTATCTGTTCCAGAAATTGTTTAGCTGGTATAACATTCTTTAGAGCTTTAGCAATCTCTTTACCAGTAAGTTCCTCAACTTCTTTTCCTGAAGGTGCTCTAGCTATAAAATCTATGTCGGCAACCTTAAGAACATCTCTAGCTATGAGCTCTCCTCCTCTGTCACCATCGACAAATAATATAGCATTCTTTTTAGATGCCAATTTAATTATTGTTTCCGGTATCTTTGATCCATGAGCACCCTCTAGTGCTATAACGTTTCTATAGCCATACTTAAGAAGGTTTAACACATCGGCTCTTCCTTCAACTATGATAATGATATCACTTCTATCGATATCGGGCCCCGCTGGCAGTTTCTCAGGTCCGTAGAGAATCACCTCTCCTGTTCTTACATTTTCAGAGATTTTGATCAGTACCTCTTTAATGTCTGGTGCTTTTTCTAGAAAGAATTTTTTCGCTATTTCTGAAGCCCTATCCATTATTTTTTTAAGTCTTTCTGCACGAATATCGACTATGTCTATTATCTGTATCTTTGCTTGATATGGACCTACGCGTTCAACGCTTTCAAGTAATGCAGCTAGTAATGCTGTTTCTATTCTATCTAGATTTGATGGTACAAGTATTTCCCCAACAGTTTTACCATCTTGTGACTTTACTTCAACACTTATTCTTCCCAATCTTCCTTTATCCTGTAGGTCTCTGAGATCGAATTCTTCACCAAAAATACCTTCAGTATAGCCAAATATAGCTCCTATGATATCAGATTTATCTACACTACCATCAACTTCTATTTTCGCTCTTATAACATACTTTACCATCTTTATCAATCCCTTACCTAGTTATTGATCTTTCTATTTCAGTCAAGTTTTTCCAAAGCTCAAGTTCTTTTTGTAACGATTCTCTTATAGGCTTAATAATCTTTATAAGTTCTTCTGCCACAGCATTCTTTAGGTCTAGAGGATGAAGATCCCCACCAGTGTATAGTTCTTCTAGTTCTCTATATGTGTATATTTCTATTGTTCCACCATATTTAGCTTGACGCTCTATAATGAATCTCTTAGGCTCTTCAGCAAATATTATATACTTAGCTATAGCCATCACAGGGTTATCCGAAACATCGCGAGGAGGACAGTGAGCTGATCTGATTTTGATTCGGATGTTTTCATCACTATCTGTAACAAGTATTGCTTCCTCAGGTCTAGATTTACTCATTTTTACTTGAGATAATATATCGTCTACCTCACCCTCAACACCAACCATTTTCGTTGTACCTCTTAACGATGGAAGTAATGGTGTATGTATAGCTATAGTCTTCTTCAATCCCATTTTTTCAGCAATATCTCTCGCTAGCATATGTGCTTTCCTTTGATCAATTCCACCTAAAGCTATATCCAAATCCATTTCAAATATGTCTGCCACTTGCATAAACGGGTACAGTAGCTTCGAGAAATCTAGTTCTGCTTCTTCAGCTCTTCTACCCATTATAGTTAAAGCTCTCTTAGCCCTGCTCAAACTTACTCTTTTAGACATTCTCAATATCCTTTCCCAATAGCTGGATCTCTCAACAAGTTCACCAGCATATACGACATTGAACCCTGGGACCTCGATTCCTAATGTTTCTAAAACTTTGATAACATGATTAGCTGAAGCTTTAATCAATTCCATATTACCGCCTAATTTATCGTTAATCCACGCATGCCATGTAGCAACAAAAAGCGTCATTTCTATACCAGCATTTACAAGGTCCTTAAATTTGTACATCCATATAAGCCACCCAATATGCATTATGCCGCTAGGTTCAAAACCTATATAGCCTCTAAGTTTTTTGCCTGTGATTAACATTTCGCGTAACTCCTCTTCTGTTACAATTTCGACAGTGTTTCTCTTGATTATTTCTATTCTTTTATCTATATCCATGGCCTACATACCTGTTTAATCTTCTACATAATTAATTGATACCGATCATTTTAAACCTCTGATAACCTTAGCTAGCGTATCTAGTTTTAATTCTGCCATAGCTATCGGATATTCTATACCCATAGATTTGAGTATCTCAGGGTGGACTTCTCCTATAACCCCTACCTCTTTATCACCATATAATATACATCCACATCTACCATCGATAAAGGTCTTTTTCCTACAAGCTCTTATAGTCAAATTACCCTCTAGACCGAGTTCCCTTAAAACTGCATATAGATCTGCATGTATATCTTCAAACCTAATCTCGCTATCCATTACAGCTAACAATACATTAAGAGAGTTACGCCAACCTGTATAACATGTATCACACTTTTCTACTACTTCACCTATCTCAAATATTTTTACTGGTTGAGCTACATATTGTGAATCCCGCAAAACTGTAAGCATAGATGGTATTAACGAGTTCCTCAATGCATCAAGTTCCTTAGATAATGCATTCATGATTTTTAGATAAGGTTCATCAGATACGAGCTCAATAGTCTTAGATGATGATAGGGAAAGAACATTAACCTCTGTGTAGCCTAAACCTACAAGTACCTCACTTAACACTTCCGCTAAGGACTTTACATCGATTTTCCTCATTACCCTTAGCTTTACCGACTTTACTGGTTCTACAAGTTCTATACCCAAGTTATTGTATCTGAACCCTATAGCTATATCTTCTACTACGTCTACAGGATGCATTATGTCGCATCTATATGGTGGAACTAGAACTGACATCTTCTCGTTAGTTATTTCTTTGAACATATAGCCCATTTTTTGTAGAGCTTTATTACTTTCTTCTATTACTTTCCTCACCTCTAGACCCAGCCACCTTGCAACAAAGTTTATGTCAATCTCAATCTCTCTCCACTTAAGGTCTGGTGTAACTGTAGTTCTATCAGGATAGTAAATTTCGGCACCTAAAACTTCACCTCCATAGAATGACAATGCATGAACTATAACGTTTAGCACATTGATAACAGAGTTGAAATCTGTCCCTGTTACATCAATAAGTATATCTCTAGATGAAGGTTCGAGCCTGGTTATATCACTATTTATTACTGGTGGAAGCGATATAACTTCATCGCTAACAATAATGGCTGGGTGCATATTTCCATGTATCGCTATACTACCGTATAAACTTCCCTGTTCTGTTGAATTTAATACCTCTCTTATACTAATTCTTCTTTCCGAGAAAAGCGGTACCATTTCTACTCTATCTATATCGACATCTTTATACACTATAGTGTTAGACGAAACTCTAGATAAATCATGTAAGCCTATCGCAATCTTCCTTCTATGTCTACCGTACGTTATGTGTAATCTCTCCTGGAATTCTATTAAATCTTTGAGAGCTTCTTCATCTAATTCAACGTTTTTTACAGCTGCTATTCCTATATATGGTCTCCTTAATGGTGGTTCTACAAAGACTCTAAAAAATGATTTAGAATCGATAGATTTAGGTATTGTCAAACCCAGATAAAGCCTTGCTGCGTAAGCTATACCCTCAACTGAAAACATATCTATTCTATCACTCTGAACCTCTATCGCTATTGTACCATCTTCATCTACTTCTGTTTCACATTTTAGATTAAATAGTGTATCCCTTAACTTTTCTATATCATTTATTCCAATCAACCTTAGCATCCTGCTTAACGATGTTCTTACAACAGGCATAACTCTCATCCTTTAATGATCTTTATTATAGGGAACTTACGTGTAAACTCTATGTCCCTAGAGAAAAGAAGACGTATATCGTCTATACCATAAACAACCATGGCTAGTCTTTCGACACCCATACCCCATGCACCTACAGGATGTTCTACACCCAGCATTTCGAGTACTTCTGGTCTAAACATACCAGCACCAAAGATCTCAATCCATCCATATCCTGGAACATATCCGTATCCTTCAACACTAGGTTCTGTAAAGGGAAAGTATGCTGGTTTAAATTTAATCTTTTCTATACCTAGAGACATGAGTATCTGTGTCAGTAAACCCAAAAGCTTTCTAAAGTTGAAATCCTTCTCCATTATAACACCATCAAAATTCGTAAACTCTGGCGAATGTCTTGCATCCGGATTATCTCTCCTAAAGACTCTGGCTATAGAGTAAAGCCTAACTGGAGGCTCTCTATATACTGTTAATGCTCTAGCAGTTACAGCTGTGGTATGGGACCTTAATATTAGTTTAGCTGCCTTTTGATGAGACCATACATAGCCCCAACCTGTACTACCAGAATAACCACCTTTTTCATGAACTCTCTTCACTCTATCAACAATATCATTGAACATCGACAAATCGGCTGAACCATCAACCATAAGGATATCATGTATATCTCTAGAAGGATGATCTTGTGCTTGAAACAGTATGTCGAAATTCCATAGCTCAGGAATAACATAGTCGTCTCTTACCTCAACAAAACCCAAAGTCTCCATAATTTCGCTAATGAATTTTATGAATTCTTTGAAGAAATGCCTCTTACCCAAATACTTTATAGGAGGTAAGGCCGCTAGATTGTAGGATTTGATCGTATAATTTCTCCAGAGTTCTTTGACTATAACCTCATGAGTGAGCCTAGAAATTCCTTCACCATAGCTCAGAATCTCTTTCGCTTTCTCCAAAGGTATAGCTAGTTTAACAATCTTGATTTTCTTCTTATACACATTTATCAATTTCCTTTTTACAAGCTCTATAAAGATGCTGTCGTTTTCTATATCGTTAGGTAATTCTCTATCCTCTAGGAATTGTTTCAAGAGTTCGCGATGTTTCACTAAGGGTTCATAACGTACAAATCTTATTATATTCCTCTCCTTTACTATTTCTATCCATCCCCTTCTTCGGGCCCAACCCACAGCTATTGTTACTAGATCTTTACCCATAATTTCTTCCACAGAATGTATATCGATTTCTTCGCCATGCTCTCTAATAACGTTTACCAATATTTCTTCAGGTAATCCTTCTAGATATTTTCTGCCTTCATCGGTAGTCTTAGCATACATAACTTCGTTTTCTAAAATCTCGACTAAACCTTTCTCCTTCATTAATTCTGATATTGAGAATACAGTTGATATAGGTATCCCGGCCTTGCTCGCTATTTCTTCTACTGATAGTTGTTGGGATACTCTAACAAGCACTAAAAGTATTTCTAGTTCTCCTCTACTTAGCGGTTCTGTACTCAAAACAATTATACATCCCCGCATACATAGTGTACGTATCTATCAATATGAAGATCTGACGACTTAGGATTATATTTTTATCGCCAAATAATCGATATAGCACCATATCTTGCTACATCATTGATCTCGGCCTATCGATGTTAGAAACTCCATACATCATTTGGCTTTAATACTATGGGGACTACTGAGGATAATCTATCTCTTACTAATTTTGCAAATTCTTCAGGATCTGCTTTTATTAGCTCAAAAGTGTTGTAATGCATAGGTATGGCATACCTAGGTTTTATCAGTTCTACAGCTTTAACTGCCTCCTTTATGCCCATAGTGAAATGTCCACCAATAGGGAGCAAAGCTATTGTTGGTTTATAGAGTTCTCCTATAAGCACCATGTCCATAAATAAACCCGTATCTCCAGCATGATATATGGTACCTTCATCCGACATGATTACTACTCCGCTGGGGTGGGATCTTGTTGAGCTATGGGTGGCTTCCGTGAAAACTAGAACTATATCGTCTATCTTTATAGGACCGCCCATATTAGCAGCTATAGCTCTATCAACAGCTCTTGCCTCTTTTGCTATGTATTCAGCTAATTCATATAATGCCACAACTCTAGATTCTCTATACTTACTAAGTAGTTCGATGGCTTCACCCACATGGTCTCCATGATCATGTGTAACGATGATCAGATCTACCTTGCTATAATCCTTTAAGAACCCTTCAATACTTCTGTAGTGAGATAATGGATTTGTTATCCAAGGATCTATTAGCATAGTTAACCTCGATAACTCTATAACAAAAGCTGCATGACCTAACCATCTAAGTCTACCCATATAACGTCCCAAAGAGATCTATATAGATCTAGTTTTAATCTGTTTCTGTGAATCTGATAAAACTAGGTTATCTCCTCTTATTCCGATAGATGGTGAAAGACTTGGAAAATGCTGAACTAGAACTATACATACGTGCAGGAAAAATAGCCTGTACTGTTAGAAAAGATGCTGAAAAGTATGTGAGACCTGGCTTAAAGCTTATTGATATAGCTAACTTTATTGAACAAAGGATAATGGAACTCGGAGGTCAACCTGCATTTCCTGTAAATATTTCGATAGACAGCATAGCTGCTCATTACACACCAATACCTAATGATGCTACGTCAATTAACTATGGATCTGCTGTGAAAATAGATATAGGCGTCCATATAGATGGCTATATAGCTGATACAGCTACAACAATATCTTTATCGGATATGCATAGACCGCTTGTTGAAGCTACTCAACAAGCTCTCGAGAAAGCTTTAGCCGCAGTAGCTATTGGCAAGAGGTTTAGTGATATTGGCGTCATTATAGAGAAAACCATAAAGAATTACGGATTCAAGCCCATATATAACCTTAGTGGCCATAGGATTGATAGATATGATATTCATGCAGGTGAAACCATCCCTAACTTCAATGACCAATTAAACTTGGGGAAATTCCGCCCAGGAAACACATATGCTATAGAGCCATTTGCTACAAACGGTGCTGGTTTTGTTGAAGACAAAAAAAGTGTGACCATATATGCTTTGGTGTACAATCCCAAAAAAATAAGTAAGCTTAGCAACGAATCACACAAGTTCTATTCATACATATATTCACTTAGAAGGACACTTCCTTTCGCAATAAGATGGTATACAGATATTTTCTCAGAAACCTTAATCGAGAAAATACTTCAAGAGCTTGCTTTAAAGGGGCTTTTGACTAGATATCCTGTTCTAGTTGAAAGAAATTATGGAATAGTAACTCAATTCGAACATACATTAGTTATCGATAAACAAGGCAACGTAATAGTTACAACAGATCAATGCTGATTTTCTATGGTGTTTTGTATCTCATAAATGAATTAAATTTTGATAACAAACTATAGATATTTAATAACTCAGAGATAACAGAACTAGCTAGACATATTGGGGCTATACGATATGAATGCTACTGTACTACAACAGTTAGGAAGCGATAACTGGAGTATGATACTTTCAATACTATTTTATATAATGTTCTTTCTATATCTGTTCACGGATTTGCCACAGAAAGCACAATTCGTTAGATATGAGCGAGGCGTAGCCTCTAGATTATCACTAATAGAGGGACTTATTGTTGAGAGTATTAATAAAGTTAAATCGTATCTCTCTAGATTAGGTATAAAGGATAACAGTAAGTTTGTTGATACCACTCTGGAGAACTATTTCGTTATAGAGCCTGTCTCTATAGAGCCTACTGATATCATAAGGAGATTAGACCATGTCATTACGGTAAATGAGCAGAAGTTTAAAAATGATCTAGAAAAACTTGCTCCAGAACTCAGTATACATACACGAAACAATATTGCCATATCATTATCTATAGCATCAGCTCTATATACAGTATATAAAATATTGAGACACTACTATTTACTAGGTAGAAAGTACGAAAACTGGGTTCTATTAATGCAACTATACTTAATGTTACCTCAATTACTTAGAGAGCTTATACCTTACGCTAAGGCTATTGATGGTATAGTCAAAGGCATCCCCATAGGTGATAGTGTAGGTCCTTTAGTTGCATACAAACTAATTGGAAACGCATCTAGAATAGATATAGAGGATGATACCGTATATAGCGTCGTTAATATCGAGAACAGAAATGTATATGTAATTAAAGCAAAAGGACCTGGCTCTACAGTAGGACGACCAGGAAAGGCTGTTGCCAAAATAGCTGAAATGCTTTCCTATAAAGTAGCACGAATTATAACAATAGATGCAGCCCTTAAACTTGAAGGTGAAAAAACAGGTTTAGTAGCCGAAGGTGTTGGAGCAGCCATAGGAGATCCTGGACCTGAAAAAATAGAGATAGAGAGAATAGCAGTAAAATGTAATGCACCACTTGATGCCGTTATAGTAAAGATGAGTAATGATGAAGCCATTAAGCCCATAAAGCGAGAAATTATTGATGGAGTTGAAAAAGCTTACGAAATAGTTCTAGATATTATCAAAAATAGAACGAAGCCTGGAGACAACGTTATAGTTGTGGGAATAGGAAACACAGTCGGTGTATATTAAATGATGATCATACATCTACAGACAGATACACCGCTAACCCTTATACTCATAATAGCTGTCTTAGGCATGATTGTTTATATGATTCATGCTGGTTTCAGCTATATGAAGAAAAGACAGCACATATATCAAGAAGAAATTCCACACAAATTCACAACAGTAATCAAGTGTCTAAACAAAGATTATAGTGCCGAACGAGAATTTCGAGAAGGAGATTTCGTTGGAAAAATTGAGGGTTCATGTCCTAAATGTGGAAACAATATGGTAATAGACTACATATACGCATTATATACACAGAAAAAACAACAATTATAACATCATAGGCTTATTAAAGCTTATAAATCAGGACATACAAAGATGACTATAGCCCGGCCCGGCCATAGCGGCTGGGTAACACCCGGACTCGTTCGATCCCGGAAGTTAAGCCAGCCGTGTTAGGTGTGGCTGTGGCTTCCGAAAGGGGCCGTAGCCCACCTAAGCCGGGACCGGGTTACTAATTAACACAACACACCCACATTAAACCATACTTGTACAACATCATGAAAATTTCTGTATGATGTAACTTACTGAAACCGATTCCAAGGATGCTATCATTGTCAATATTTCTCCGAGTTAAGCCATGATATGTTTTAACATATCTGTTATGTTTTTACATAGTTACACTTATATAGCTTCTGAAATATCTATTAGAGCTAAGTTAGATTGTAGTAACAGTATAGAGGTATAGTTGATGAGCGATAGTAGTTCAACGCTCAAGATTGTTAATGAAACGTCACAGAATGGTATATATCTTTATGACCCCAAGAATAGCGTATGGATATTCCTAAGATCTGATGGAGATTCCTATAAACCTGATAAAAAAGGTATATATGTGCTGTATTTCGATAACGCTAAATGTTCTGCTTGTAGAAAATACGACAATATATGGTTTCCATTTGTTCAAAATAATGCCAACACAAAAAACAATTTGTATTTTGTTGTAATATTATGTAACTGGTTCGCTAGAGATTGTACGTCTAAAGCTGCGTCAGAGAGCTTTAAACATTATGATGTACATGCATCACCAACAACAATCGTGCTCTATGTTGATGAGAGTGGTGAAATAAAATACCAAGAGAAGTATGAGGGAGTTCTATATGAATTCGAACTTAAGTTAATACTAGAGAATTTTGAAGAAAGAGCTATGAAAGCTGTAAAGGGAGAGAAAGTATCTCCACCTATAGAAAAGAAAAGCAGTAGTAATGTGATAGAAGATATTGTCCTCCAGATCTTAAGATCTATATTTGAGAAAGGAGGTAAAGAGCAGTAGACAATTAAAAACAATGCTAATGTATCTGTACCATAATAAAACTCTAAAGTTCGATACAATGCTTATAAATATTAGTCTAATTTGAATAACATATCTACATCCTTTACAGTTCTGAGAATTATCGCGGGACAAACTCTCTTAACTCCTTCAATACTTGAGATTTCTTTGTGAATATACGAAATCTCGTTTTCATCTTGAGCCCATATAACAGCTATTAATGCATGATCTCCGGTTGCGAGCCATAAGCCTTTGACATAATCTTTCACCTTTAGGTAATCTACCATAGAGAACAGCTTATCTGGATCTACATCAATACCTGTAATAGATACAACTTTATATGTAAGCATTCGAGGATCAACTTCTATTGTATATCTTTTTATGACTTTATTTTCCAGTTTCTTAATCCTCTTTATTACAGCTACATCACTAAGATTGACATGCTTAGCCAACTCGGTAAAAGTTATTCTGGCATTTCGGGACAATATATTTATTATAGATAGATCTTTTTCATCTATATCTTGCATATCTTGATACCTAATTTATCTGTACTTAATCTAATGAGGTTAACTAGTTAATATACCATATTTAAGTTCTGATTTAACGAATTTTGCTATATTAAGTACTCGAGTATAAAAGTTATCGGAAAATTTATAAAATTTATCATAAATCATGTATGGAGTTTAATAGCGCATCACATCTAATCATTATTAAACTCCATATATCTGGAGCACTATATAATATCAAATACACAAGTATACTTTACGTCCATATTTGGAACATAGTATAGTTAAACCTTATATTATACTAGAAAGTTTCTAGATATCTAGAAGTGATATTGATGGGTATAAACGTTGACAATATTGTAGCCGTTATCTCAAATACTATATATTTGGTAGAAAAACAGAATCTAAATATAGATAGAGCTTTCACGTATACATGCAGAAAATATAGCTGTCATTCGCCTCAGTTTACACGTGAAGACTTGTTTAATATTGTTCATGATTTTGTTTCCCGATACATATTTCTCAGAAGTGTAGCTGAAAAGAGTGGCAGAAGAAATGTGAGTTATAGAGCTCTTGCTAAGCTTTATCTATACATAAAATTAAAGGAGCTTGGTTTAACCATACCATCAAAATTAAGCAAGGTTATGGCTAGAGATTTTGGTGAATTAGAGGATAATATAACTAGTCTAGAGCCTTGGCAACGTCTTTCGTACCCTAAGTGGATTTATTATAGACTTTTGGAAATTATGGATAAAAATGATGTAGAAGAAATGCTGGAGCACATGAATAGGAGAATAATATGGTTAAGGATAAATACACTTAAAATCAATATAGATAAAGCTCTACATCTTATAGATAGTGATGGAATAGAATTTAATGTAGACAAATCCATACCATTTATAGTACGAGTATTACGTTCACCAATACCTGTGAGAAGTTTAAAGATCGTTAAAGAAGGTGCCGCTATTATTCAAGATAAAGCTAGTGTGTTGACAGTTATAGCTATGGATCCTAAGCCTGACGACTTAATATATGATTTTGCTGCTGCGCCTGGAATAAAAACCTCCTTAATAATGCAACTGACTGAAAATAAAGCTAGAGTTGTTGCATTAGATAGATCTCCGAGAAGATTGATGTCTATGAAGGTGTTACTTAAAAAATACGGTGTTAATGTAGATAGAGTTGACTTAGCCTTAACTGATAGTAGGATCGTGACTCTCTCTAGACGTGCTGATTTAGCATTAGTTGATGCACCATGTAGCAGTAGTGGTGCTATACCAAAAGATCCTTCTATAAAGATTATGCTTATGAATCAAGACATACCTAAGAAAATGCAGTATATTCAGTTTGCTATACTCAAAAATGCCATAAAACATAGCGAAAGAATAGTATATGCTACATGCTCAATACTTCCAGAAGAAGGAGAAGAAATAATTCAAAAAATCCTCCATTTACATGATATAGAGCTAGAGAATATAACTATACCAGCATCAAGAGGATACAAAGTCTATAATATATGGAATAAAGTTTATAGAACATACCCACATATTGACGAATGTGAAGGCTTTTTTATATCGCGCATAAAATCCATAGAATAGATAAATAAATATAGTGAAAGTTTATCCAGAAATAGATAAACAGTTCGAACCTTTCTTCCCAAGCCAATATCTATGTATTTCAATGATATGTTCGAATTCTGATAAAGATTTTCTTGAACCTTCAATACATATATCGTTAGCATAATGAGGAGCTGTAACAACTAGTGTTTCAGCTTCACCTCCTTCAAATGATGGATTAAATCCATATTTCTGAGCTAATACTATAATTTTTTCAACTATAGATTTATCTACAGATACACCTAAGAAAGTTCTAGGTAACCCCATAGTCGATATCTTAGATATAATGAATACAAAGCCCTCCTCTACCAACTTTCTCATATACTCTACTTGATCTATACCCCATAGAGGTGCATAAAGCTCTAATCCAAGAGCTTCTGAAACTTTCTTAAACCTAGACAATTGATATTGACTCGCAATAGCTCCACAAATAAGTCCGTCAAAATCTATAGTATTTTTCAGCTTACTTAAAGCTTCTTTAAACTCTATGAATTCTTTATCTTTTTCTCCACTAACTTCAACTATGTACGCTCTATCTCTTAATCCCATAGCTTCTGCTTGAAGAACAGCTAGCTCAGGATATACTGTATGGAACAGCCAGCTGTCATTTCCAGCAGACTTAACCACAATAATACATCCTATATCTAGACCCTCTTGTAGAGCTCTATAAAGTGCATAGTTGCTGTCCTTACCACCCGACAATAATGCACATATCCTCATCTATCATACCAAACACAGGCTATATCATTTACTAGATGATAAATTCTTGAATTTTTTAACACCCTCTACAACTACTCGAAGCTTATTGAGAGCTATACTATATTCTTTCTCTTGATTGCCTAACATACCTTTAAATCCTCCAAAACCACAATCACCTGAAACAAGATCAATTCTATCCCCAATTTTAGTGTATATAGTTCTCAAAATATTGAAAACATCATCAACACTCTCAACATAAGGTTTCTGTGCACTTACAACACCAGGAGCAATAAATTTATCGTACTTCTCTAAGCTTTCTTTTGATACTAGATCAATATTCGATGGAGAGTCATGGAGCTCTATATTTATGTACCTAATTCTCTGAGCTTGTAGAATTATGTCTATGATCCTTGTATTTATCTTACCACATATATGTATCCCAAACTCAATACCGCTATGCACTTTAGCAACACTATCAATTACATCAATTATTTCTTCATCTCTATAGTCAAACAATATCTTCTTTCTACCTATGATATAATTAAACACAGGTTCATCAATAAATACTACATTGAATCCTAATTCAATCATATACTTAACAATATTCTTAACAAATTCTCTAAATACTCCTAAAGTTAGCTCTTTATTAGATAAACATGTTGATGCAAGACTTCTACTATCACCATCAGTAACATATATTCTAGAGGCTAGAGTGAAAACACCTGTAATAGGAGCTCTAATCCATTTAAACAAGAGGTTGTGTTTCTTAATAGTATTTACTGTGTCTTCTGCTTCATAGATAACCACATTTGTTTTAGGTATATTATCAACTCTATCTTTGACGAGATAGTAATACCCATTTCTATTATATAGATGTCCAGCAGATTCTAAGGGTTTTAGATATATGTCTATGAAACTACGTAGTTGTGGATAAGGAGGAACATCTAGACCTATGTTGTATAGATCCAGTAACACTTTCTCAATGTTTTCATGGGTATAAATTAAGGGAAAGCTCCCCACATGCGAGGTTCTAATGACTATCACCTCACTTTTTATTGAATTCTGTAGACATATTTAACCAGAGAAACACAACAAACTTAAAACTTATTGTATCAATACTAATGATTATTCGAAACAATTAAACATAAACTATAGTCACAGGATACTAGACTATATTTAGATCCTCTAACAACTTTTTAAACTCTTTAGGATCATTAAGTAACATTTCTACTATTTTTTCTTCTAGATCTAGTTTCTTGATCTTAACCAGAAGAGGACGTATAAATAGGTATTGAAGTGTGAATTTCGCTGTATAACTATCTCTATAATAATTCATCAGCAATTCAACAAGTTTTTCAGGAGAAGTGAAGAAGAGATCCAGGATCTTAATACCATAACGTTTCACAGAGAAACTATTGAGAATCTCGAAAAGACCTGGCGTTTTTGATGCTATATGTCTTCTGATGAAGGCTTTCAGCTCTTCAGCTGAAGTACTCATAATCATCACGAAAACTACTCTAATGAATTAAGGACGTAGGTGATATTTAAGCTTTTTATATTATCTATTTCATAGTATGCGCGCCACTCGTTTAGTTTACTAATTAATTCATATTAAGATTGTAATACAGCTGATGTATTATTAGGTTCTTCTATAATTGAAGTTCTGGATGTGAATTTTGTCTTGGCTACTGTATAAATGCACTCTAGCAGTATCAGTATGAGTATTACATTCCTTATCATGGCAACAATCTGCACGGGTGAGTCTGAAACATGGGGAGCGTATTCCAATTTTATATTTATACCAAGGTATTTCGAGAGCCATTGCCGTGCTTCTAAATCTTTAAAGAATAGATACATTATACCAAAATTCGCTACATCAGCTATTACTAAGAATATTAGCTGCCTCAATGGAAGGACAAGAACAGCTATAGAGGATATTAGAAGCATCATCTGAGGCGAAAACACATAGCTCAATGTTGTAGAGATTATCATTGATATAAGAGCTATAGTTAATACTTCTTTAGGATTCTTAAGGTCTATCTCAATCGAGGCTGTAATTAGCAAGAACACTATAACTAAAAACATTGCGTATATTCTGTTATAGGGGCTCCACACATTTTGTGTAATAATTGAATATATACAGTTTTCGCAGTACCAGTTATAATGATGATCTATGAAATATGTAAATCCATTGTAGGATACAATCATAATCACTAGATAGGGTAAGGCTCCTGTTATAATCAATCCAGTAGATATATCGATCAGATTTCGTTTAGGGAAATTGTTCGATCTATATTTTTGAAGGATATCGTAAATCAGTATTAATGCAAACATTATAGGGAGAAGTTTTGTTGCTATACTTAGCCCTAATAGCAAACCTGAGAGTAAGTATTTTTCGTTAAATAGATAGTAGAGAGCCATAACCATGAATGCTACTGTTATGATGTCCCAGTTGTATATCATATATATTACTGTTGATGGAAGTATAGCAAATATTATTATCCGTTTCAACGATGAATTGTATGCAGAAACTATTCTGTACATATATAACGTGGTAACAATGAAGAATAGTGCTATTATCGCTGATTGTAGAATGTAATGTTTTTCAGCCATTACTTCAGATAACCTATAGTAATCTGAACCTGTATATCTTTCAGGTAATGTCATATGTATAGATGTACATGTCGTAATAAACCACATTAAACCTATAATGGGTGGATATTCAAACTTATAGTCTCTGTAAGGAATAGGACATAACTTCTCTGATGATAGTAATTTCATTGCTGCCTCATTGTTAAACCACTTACTGTTTATTTTTTCTCCATTAGGTGTACCATCTGGGTTAACTATATCTCGAAATATTGGATTGAAAAGACCGTACACAATGTCGGTATACATAAGCCCAACATTATCAAGTGGAGGAGGATTATTTGGTATATGGAGGTAGTATGAGAGCAGTAAAACAGTTATAACTATAACAAGCACTGTTGTTATTCTTAAATACCGTAAATACATCATCCACACACCCTACCTACATAAACTCAGTACTTTGGACTATATTAGCTCTTTGATAACTTAACATATTTCTCTAACTCCAATTGCTTTATTAACTCTTTTGCTTTTTCAACAGCGTCTTCTACGGTGGTTGCAAGAACATTTACATATATCTTAGTACCTTTAATCCTGAATCTAAACCTCTTACCGACAAATCCTTCATATCTGTAAACATCTACAAGTTCTAGTTCTAATGACATAATTTCACTGACTAACCTCATTAGCTGCTTTATCTAACACCTCTAATACTATAACTTTATCTAGTCTTTAGAGCTTAATAACACTATATTTAACCTTTGGACAACTGTATAGCACAAAATCATCTATAAACATTGTACAAGTATTGAATTATATATGGTTAGGTAACAAAAACTTTAATTATTTGTTTAACACACTTCTAAAGGTGTAGGGGTAGAGACGCTATGCCTAAGCTTAGTTCAGGTTTTGTTATAGCAGGTGCTTATGCTGATAAAATTAGGAGAACATTATTTGCACAATTAAGGGATTACCTCAGAAAAGATAAGGAATGGGGTCAAAGAATAGCTTTAGCCGTAGCTCAGTTGAATAGATTTCTCTATGCACTGCTTGTTGAACGAATTAAGATAGATAAAGGAGATGTGGTAAGAATAAGGATAGATTATGATATTGATGAAGCTACTAAATCCATCAACTGGTTATGGGACACATTAACCATAGAGGCATTTAGGAGAATGCCCCAGGATGAGGTAGATAAAGTTACTAAGGAATTAGTAACTAAAGCAGTAGAAATTTCAACAGCAGCTGTAGTATATACTCTAGAGAAGCTTGGTGAAACATTTGATGGCGACACTGTATATACCATTAAATTAGGTGATCGTGAAGTAGGTACTGCTATAGTTACAGTAGTTAACGAAAATATTGGTGTATTAAAGAGAGGAGCTGTTATAGAGCCCACCCCCGCTATATTTGATAAAGTTAAACTCGTCGTAGAACCAGGTAAATCAATTGAAGATATATTGCAAGAGGTTCTATCAATGGTTATTCAATCCGCAAAACATGTAAGTGCTGATGAGGCAACTAAAATAATTAATGCTATAAGAGATAGAGTTTTAGCAAAACCTATAGCCAAGTATGAAGAAGTTGAAGAAGAGTAGTTAACCAAGATCAATATTTTGTACTAATTTGGATGTTCGAAAGTGAAGATCATGGATAAAGTGTATGAATGTATTGTCTGTGGAAGAATATTTCATGAGGGTCAAGGAATAAGGCTCAGTCTTGCAGGAAAAGAAGTAAATTTTCATTCAAAATCATGTGCTATAAAGTTCTTAAAAAGCCTTATTCTGTATTTAGATCAAAAAGATCTTGAAAACGCAGCAAAACTTACAATTAAAGAGTTTGAGGAAAAAGCAAAAGAAATTAGAGAAAGAACTAAAAAGAAATTAGAGAAACTCTGATAGGAATAATAGTAATGCATAATCATGCCTTATGTTTTTCTATGAATTTTAACACTTTCTCCAAATCTTCTTCAGATAGCATTGCAGTCCAATCTATGCTTATTCCACGAGATGATGTTTTTGATCTATGTACTATGTTCACGATTTCTTGCACAACTTCGTCTAAAGATTTTGATGACACGTCTATCTCTACAACAATATCCTCACCAAACTCATCTATAGCATTCAATGTGCATATGGACAGAAGTTCAGCTTCAACATTTTCAGCAATCTTTTGATATGTCCACCCACGATCAATTAGTATACCAATAAGTTCAAGAGGATTCCGTCTCAGTATGAAGACTATTTCAAATATATCTCTAGGTATTATCTCTATATAGTGTCCTGATATAATCATAGGACCTTTTTCTCTATATAGGTTGATTATCCCAACCCTAACTTTATCTTCATCTATTACGTAACTACTTCTCTCTTCATCATAGTGTGTATATAGGTTGTTATTAACTACATAACTGCTTAAATCAATGTGAGGTATATTTAGTATTTGTGAAAGAGTTCTTGCTACAGATGTTTTTCCCGTACCAGGTGTACCAGATATACCTATGCACTTCAATTTTATGCCCGCTTATCCGTAACTATTTGAAAGCTTTTATAGATTGCCAAAGATATTAAACGAGACATTCGTATTTTAACAATATATACTATGTAATAGTATAGGTATTGAGCTGTACTCCTTTTATAGTGTTTATGGCGGCAAAACTATATGTGGGAAAGCATATGGCTATATCAGATTTCGAGAAAAGATGGGCAGGTGGACCAACAGTAGCAGAGAAAGTTAAAGAAGTCTTCAAGCGTAAAGAGCCAATAAAGCAGAAGCTAGTTATGGCTAACTATAAGATAAGATCTATTGTAAGCAAGTTGGATGTATTCATAGACAGGCTGAGAGATAGAGACAGAACTCTATTTGAGAGAGTTGTTGATTCACTTACTCAAGGAGATGAAACTAGAGCCGCAATGTATGCAAATGAGATTGCTGAAATAAGGAAAATGGTTAGACAGCTAAGCATTACCCAAGTAGCTTTAGAACAAGTAGCACTCAGAATAGAGACGGTACTCGTAACAGGTGATGTATTAAGTGGTCTAGTACCTGTGGCAGGAGTTATAAAAGAACTTAGGAATATTGTTAGAGGAATAATGCCAGAAATGTCGCTAGAACTTCAAGAAATAGAGGAAGGTCTAAGAGATGTGGTTATATCAACAGGTGAAGCATTAGGAATACCGACGGGCGATGTATATACATCACCAGAAGCAAGAAGAATACTTGAGGAAGCTAAGATAGTGGCAGAGCAGAGAATGAAGGAGAAATTCCCAGAACTACCTATGGTGTCTTCTGTAAAAGAAAAAGCATCAGCGCCAGCAACAGGATCAGCATAAGACAGTAATGTACAACTTAAATACTCCTATAATACATAAGTTTTTAAGTTCAAATTTCTTTAAATTTTCTCTTGATTGCGATAATATTGCTAGAGTAAGTTTGTTTGTTTTATGCCTCAAGTAGCATTAAGAAGATCACTCTAGGATATAGAGAAAGAGTAAAGCTAGACAGCACTGTAACCAAGACTTAGTAAAGATGTTCACAGATCCTAAGAATGTGGCGAGACTTATCGGGACTGATGCTGTAGTAAAGGACGCTCACAACAATATATGTAGAGGTAAAATAGTTAAAGTACATAACTATAGAAGCTGTATAGTGATCGCTTAATTTAAATCAAATGTACCTAGTCAAGCTATAGGACTTTATGTTTATCTCCTTAAGGCTTAGAGTAATACCTCAGCGTAACTCTGATAAGGCATATGAAGCCTTTTTGCCGAGTTATCATCATCGGATCAAAACTACCATAGTAGCTATTTAAACTAGAGATGTATTATCTGTTTATCGTTACACTATATTTACTCTCTAAATATTAATATTAAATCTAGGTAAACAGCTGTGGAGTTCTTGGTAGTAGCACAAGTACTAGATATAATTGAAAAGACTAGTAGCAAGATACAACAGGCTGCTGCTCTTGCTGCACTGTTTAAGAAGTCAGATCCTAGTGTGATAGATAAAGTTGTATATCTCTTGCAGGGCACTCTATGGCCTGATTGGAAGGGTATGCCTGAACTAGGTGTAGCAGAGAAAGGCATTCAGAAAGCTATTGCTTTAGCTACAGGTGTGTCTGAGGCCGATGTAGAGAGGCTGTATAAGAGTCTTGGTGATTATGGTCTAGTTGCTGAGAGATTGAAAAACTTAAAAGAAAAAAATAAGGTAACAGGACTTACAGCATTCATAAAAAATGCTAAAGTAGTTGAATCAAAACTCACAGTAGAAAATGTATATAACGTGTTAGTGAAAATAGCTATGCTACAAGGTGAGGGAAGTAGAGATATGAAGCTTAGGCTTCTAACATCATTACTAACATCAGCTGATGTAAAAGAGGCCAAGTTTATTGTGAGATTCGTTGAGGGAAGACTCAGACTAGGTGTTGGTGACGCTACTATAATGGATGGACTTGCAGGTGCTTTCGGAGCACCTAGGGAAGCTATAGAGAGAGCTTACAATATCTATCCAGATCTAGGTGCCATAGCTAAGATACTTGCTGAAAAAGGTTATCAGGAACTTAAATCTCTACATCCTACACCAGGTATTCCCTTAAGACCTATGCTAGCTGAAAGAGCTAGCAATCCTACAGATATTCTATCTAAATCTGGTGTTCCATGTATAGCCGAGTTTAAGTATGATGGTGAAAGAGCACAGATACATAAGAAAGACAATAAAGTATGGATATTCTCAAGAAGACTCGAAGAGATAACCCAAAGATATCCAGACGTAGCTGAAATGACTTTGAAGCACATCAAAACTGATGAAGCAATAATTGAAGGCGAGATTGTGGCTATAGATCCTGATACAGGAGATTATAGACCATTTCAAGAACTTATGCATAGAAAGAGAAAGAAAGAGATATCTGAAGCCGTAAAAGAATACCCAGTAGTTGTGAGGCTTTTCGATTGCCTATATGTAGATGGTTTAGATCTAACACTAAAACCTATCCTTGAGAGACGCGAATGGTTGAAGAAAATTGCTGAAGAATCTGACGAATTTAAATTGGCTGAACACGTAATAGTCAAAGATGTAAAAGATCTCGAAGAATTCTTTTTGAAAGCTATCGAAAACGGTATGGAGGGAGTTATGGTTAAGTCATTATCTACAGATTCTATCTACCAAGCTGGTGTAAGGGGATGGCTATGGATAAAATACAAAAGAGATTACAAAAGCGAAATGACGGATACCGTAGACCTTGTTGTTGTTGGAGCATTCTATGGAAAAGGTAAGAGAGCCGGAAGCTATGGAGCTTTACTAGTAGCAGCATACGATACTGAAACAGATATATTTAAAACAGTATGCAAAGTTGGTTCCGGGTTTACAGATGAAGATCTAGCAACACTTCCAAAAATATTTGAACCCCATAAAATTGCACGCAAACATTATAAGGTAGATAGTGAAATAGATGCCGATGTATGGTTTGAACCACAAGTAGTTATTGAAGTAATTGGAGCAGAACTCACTCTATCACCTGTGCATACATGTTGCAAAGGATGGATTAAACCTAATGTAGGTATATCAATAAGGTTTCCACGATTTATTAGATGGAGAGAAGATAAGTCTCCTACTGAAGCAACAACAACTAAAGAAATCTATGAAATGTATATTAATCAATTAAAGAAAGTTCAGCAGTCACCAAAAATAGAGCCTGATATAGAGCATTAAACATTCATACACACTATACAATTAAATATGTTCTAAAATTCTGCTACCTTATTTCACAGATAAAGTATATGTGTACTCTATTCAGAGTTCCTACTCATAACTCCCCATCGCTAATATAATTTAACATCACATATCTAGATGATCTACTAGCAAAACTGGTATAAAGTTTAAATGCCGTTCATTCAAATCCTCTAATAGACTACAGATGAAGTGGTGCTACTGTATTGCAGCAAGACAAGTTACCGGGATATAGAGGTAGTACACGTGAACTTCTTGAAAAAATAGATGCTAAAGTAGGATGTAGAATAAGAATCATATTAAGAAACAATATATTTATAGATGGAATACTTATGCCTAAACATGAATTAAGTCACATTGATACTATTATTGTTAAACTCGATAATGGATATAATATAGGAATAGATATTAACAGAGTTCTAAATATAGAAACTATTGAATGTAGAGAAAGAACAGAAGGTATTTCTTTAGATACTTTAAGTCAATACGATACGCCAAGGATTAAGATACTTGGTTGTGGTGGCACAATAGCAAGTAAGGTTGAGTACGAAACAGGTGCTGTTAAACCCGCTATGAGTCCTGGCGAACTAATAGAGCTTATACCTGAGTTAAAAGAACTTGCAAACTATGATTTTGAGATCGTTTTTAACATACTTAGTGAGGATATGACCCCTAAACACTGGGAAACAATAGCTCATCATATTCATAGATCTCTAATTAATGGTGTTGACGGAATTATAGTTACACATGGAACAGACACAATGGGCTACACAACTTCGGCTATAGCGTTTGCTTTAAGGAACTTGCCTACGTCTATAGCTTTTGTAGGAGCACAAAGAAGTAGCGATAGACCTAGTACCGATGCAGCTCTAAATCTTTTGGCGGCAGTAATAACAACTCTGAAGGCACCTTTTGCTGAATCTGTAGTTGTTATGCACTCCTCTTCGTCAGATCTAGAGGTATATGTACACAGGGGAGTTAAGGTTAGGAAAATGCATAGTAGTAGACGAGATGCTTTTCAATCGATAAATGATTTACCACTAGCATCTGTAGATATACAAAACCTCAACATAAATATTATAAATAATAGATATATCCATAGAAAGAGTATCGATGAATTAACTGTATCTATAGGCTTTGATGAAAGAGTTGCACTAATTAAAGCTTATCCAGGCTTTCAAACCGAAATAATAGATATGCTTGTTGACAAGAAATTCCATGGAATAGTAATAGAGGGAACAGGACTAGGACACATAGGTAGTTATGCCATAGATGCTCTAAAACGTGCTATAGAAGAAGGAATACCTATTATTATGACCACACAAACATTATTTGGAAGAATCAATATGAATGTGTATACAACTGGACGAAAACTTCTTGAAATAGGTGTTATACCTGGTGAAGATATGATTCCAGAAACAGCTTACGTCAAATTATCATGGGTCCTATTCCAAACAAGAGATTTAGATAAAGTAAAAGAGATGATGCTTACTAATTATGTTAACGAAATCAATCCCAGACACACTATAGATCTATTTAAATTCTATAAAAATAGATAAGTTAAATAGTTCTCATTAACTAATGAGCTCAAATGCCTTCAATATTGTTTCATATGACCTAAACCCCACAATAACAATACCTATTTCTCTCTCATTATTCCATATAACTATACCTGGTGTACCGAATATAGTAAGATTGTACGCTTCAATTGTTTCGAAATTTATCAACTTCTCGGCACTTTCACCATATCTATCTAGGTCTGGCAAACGACCTATTCTTCTAGTTATTAAGTCCTTAACCTTCTCTAAAGAAGGTATTGAATTTTGTGCTACCATAGCATATATATCGTTCATTATTTCAAATATTTGAAATCCATTCTTGTTCTCGAGATATAGCGATACTATGTTCTTATGAACCTCTAGAGCTTCTTCATGTGTGATCATGTTCTTTAGAACTATGGCTACAGTGCCATTTTCAACTAAATTCAATAGCTTAGGGATAGTTTCTTGATACATTTTTGCACAAAAACTACAGTAGGCATCTTCATATATGAATAAATAGTATTTTGCATTAATTGAGCCTATGATTGTTGTCTCATTATAATCTAATGCTGGACTTTTCGTTGTCACGACATTTGGATAAATTTCTTTAGCATCTAGATATGTATAACCATATCTTG
Organism: Ignisphaera sp.; assembly: GCA_038831005.1. NCBI lineage: Archaea > Thermoproteati > Thermoproteota > Thermoprotei > Desulfurococcales > Desulfurococcaceae > Ignisphaera > Ignisphaera sp. The sequence continues at coordinate 250,497 of JAWBKZ010000003.1, read as the reverse complement.
ATGAAAGATACAGGTAGATGTACACCAATGCATCTTGTTTTGGAAAATAAGTGTATCCGTATCTATTGAATATCAGATCTAGTATTCTTGTTTTTTGTGGATCAAGTTTAGATGAATATACTACAAATACTGGATATATAGTATAACCATCTAATTGTTCCTTTAAATTACTTGGAATTTGCTTGAAATCAACAACGCATAAAGATAGCTCAAGTTTTAATGTATCTGAAGCATTTGACTGGATAATGTACGTTATAAATGATTGTATCTCTTTGAATGTCTGTTCATAAGGCCTTATATTCTTATAAATCACAACAAATACATTATCCTTGTAGCCACATAGCCATTCTTGGCTCTTCAAATTAGTTGAAACCATGTATATAGTTACAGCCACTACAACCGTAACACATAAGATTACTATTGCGACGGATAACGTCCTGTCCATATAATCACCACAGCTGATTACTCTCTAGAATTAGGAGGTATAAAAATTGATTAAATTGCATATTGATAGTTCTTTTTACCGATGAATTTTATGAATATGACTACAAGTATTGCTAATATGACTGTCACAACTATTGTAAGGAGAGAAGCAACAACATCCAATAAATTGGCTGTGGTACTATCTACTGTTACATATTCTTTACTGTAACCTGATTTTTCTTGTGTTACCGTAATAGTATGGGTTATGATAATTGTTTGTGTTGCTGTTTGTATTGTTCCCCCAATCGGAATTTGTGTGACAGTTTCACTACTTATTGTATTGCGGTTAATGGATTTGTTTTCTGTTATCAAAATAATGGATCTGTATATTGTTAATATCATTGAAAGTTTTGACAACATAATGATTTGTGAATATGGATTGTTTTCAAGGTTTTCTATAATTTCGATATAGAGAGGGACATCTATTGGTATATAATTACCTAACATGTTTAAATTTATGTGTAGAGTTCTATTTAATGTATATATTGTAGCTTCCGTAGATTGTATGAACATAGAGACTAGGGTTAAGTACATGTAGCTTATGGAGCTTATGCCTAGGGTGAGTTTATCTAGATCGTTATCTGTTTTCTGAAGAATGTTGTACCTAGCTTCAACATCATCAAATACTGTGGGTAGATTTCCCAAAGAGGCTGAGAACGCCATTATATATGCGTATACGTTTTGAGCTAATGTGTGTATATACATAGCCATAGCTTTGATATTGTGTAAATCTATCGTACCGCTATACATATCTGTTACATTAGCTAATTCGCTCCATAATTTAGCTGTATAGAGTCTTGCAGAAGCGTATGCTAAGTAATTTACAGCGTTTTCTAAATCACTTGCTTTCAGACTTCTGTTAATGTATATAGCTGCTTCATATACTCTATCGAGAACATTTATAGCCACTAAGAGCTCTGCTTTACTGGGAATAGGCTTCTGACGTACACTATTTATGAATTCGTATATGGATCTGTTTAGCGATGAACTGAAACTTCTCACGAAGTTTGGATCCAGTATTGTATTGAGCAGATAAAGCCTTGTATATGCATATGTAAGTACCTGGAAATAAATAGATGCAGCTGAATAAAGGCTGTCTCTATTTACCATATACTCAGCTTCTCTACTTAGATTATATATATTGTTATCTATGGATTTCAGAAACCCCAAAAGGTATCTGTATGTGTATGTTGTGTACATAGCTCTAGCTTTTGCTAGAGCCTCTTCCTCTATTTCTTTACTCTTATTCATTATATCTATCACCTCCTCCTTTAATTTCCTCACCCAGTTCTCTACTATATACTTAATTGAAGAATATACCTTATTCATCATATCAGCATCTAAATCACTTATCCTGACATTGTATCTACCATCTGTAAATATCTCAAGAGCTTCATATACATTAGTTACAGGAACTACCCTTACACCAATTCCAGCCCCATACTCACTCAAGTTAATAGCTTCTGTTACTGTTCTGGTAACAATTAGAGGACCTATTCTTTCTGTAACCACCTTCTGTATATAGTCTACTGTTTGTCCATAAGGAACTATAAACAATTTTGCACCACGACTATAAGCTGCATCAAGTTTGTACTTAATTCCACCTACAGGACCTATACTCCCATCAGGCATGATCATGCCAGTCATAACTATCGAGCTATTGAGAGGTAATTTTAGTAATGCTGCAGCAAAAGCTACTGCTGTAACACCACTTGCACTAGGGCCTCCAATTATCGGTGTATTAGCTTTTATAGAGGCATAGAAATCGTAGTGATTAAAGTTTACACCAGCTACATAACTAGCTACTAACGCAGCTATTCTTGTTGATGCTTGTAGATCTAGCTGGCTTAATGGAAGTGTCTCAACATACACATGACCATTACCAGGATATACTACACGTACATAGAGATCTGCAGAAACACCTACATAACTACCATTTGCATTTGTTGAAACCGCTACCACAGTAACATGCCTAAATTCATCTAGTTCGTATTTATCAGTAACAACACAACCATGGCTAAAGATTATTGCTAATACAAGTATTAGAGACAGAAGAGCTCTTATATCAATACCCATAACATCACAGCACCTCTTACGTCTCCGTTATAGCATTTGTCCTCATTTCTGCAAGAATTTATATATGTTGCTCACAAAATGAGTACATATTCCTTATTCCCATGTTATTGTAACTGTTTCATACTTATTTCCAAAAAGGATTTTAAGTAGCACCTAGCGTAAATAGTAAGAAGAGCAGAAGAGGTGTACTCATGGCTCTTAATACTCGGGATCGCGATAAGGTGATTAAGTCTATTGCTCGATGGCTTGCAGGTCTAAAACCTTCTTTTGGTGATAAACACTACTTTGAAAAATATTCTTCTGCTAAAAAAGCTATCGAGAAACTTGTTCCATATAGAGGTCTCCGTATATGTCCATTCTGTAGAAAGAAGTTTTTAAGATCTTCAGCTCTGGTATCGCATCTAGTAAAGAACCATATGTGTGAACTTGAAAAACTTATAGATGAGGAATAGGTTATAAAGATATTTAGAGCACGAATATTAATACAAATACTAGTCTCCATATCAAAGGTATTAATTGTCTGAATTAAATCTCGTTAAATGTATAGAACTACCACTAAAGGTGTTCGTATTATCTGACTCGAGCCAAATTATTCGTTCTCTTGAGCATTTTGATTATAAAATAATTGAGGTATTGTCTCTAACTCATGTGTCACATAGTATATCAATTTCTATATAACTTGGTTTTAGAAGAAAGTTTTATTCTTCTCGATACCAAGTTAATTCTGTTGAACATATAACAAGAAAATATGCCCTAACATTTAGGGATCTATGTTTTCTGTTTATCTACAACAATGATATTCTCTATTACTGTATAGGGATAAAGGCCTCTTTCATCTTTTTCATACTTTTTAACCATATCCCATATATTTAGAAGTGCTAAGGCTACGGCTGTAAGAGCTTCCATCTCAACGCCTGTTCTTTCTCTGGCTTTTACTGTGACCTCTACACATATTCTATTGTTTTCCAACATTATATGTGGTTCAACATGGTCTATTCTTATTTGGTGACAAAATGGCAATAGTAAAGAAGTTTTCTTAGCCCCCTCTATGGCTACTACCTGTGTAACCGTAAATACATCTCCTTTCTCTACCTTACCATTTGTCACTTTCCCTAGGGTCTCAGGTTTAAGTTTTATACATCCTCTGGCTACTGAAACCCTATAGACTTCCTCTTTATTGCTAACATCAACCATTCTGGCTATATATGGTCCACCTCGTTCTATCCCATATAGTTTATCTATACATTTAGTGTTGTGTTTTTATTGAATCTCTTTAGAAGATCTTGAACAGATGGTATATTTCTGTCTTTTGTGTACCTCTCAATGATAATAAATACGCAGAACTGTCCACACATAGTGCAGCTTTTAACACTCTCTCTAAACTGTGTATGTATGCTTCTAGCTTTTTCTGGATCTAGACTAAGCTCTATCTGTTTCTCCCAATCTAGATTTGCTCTAGCTAAGCTCATCTCTATATCATGTAGAGCTGCTATAGAACCACGTTTAATTATGTCTCCAGCATGTGCAGCTATTTTTGTTGCTATAAGTCCTTCCTTGACTTGTTCCACATTTGGTAGAGATAGATGTTCAGATGGTGTTAGATAGCATATAAAGTCTGCACCTGCTGCTGCAGCTATAGCTGCACCTATTGCTGTGGCTATATGGTCGTACCCTAGAGCTATATCTGTTACAAGAGGTCCTAAAACGAAGTATGGAACACCCCCGCTTAAGCTCTTCATGAGCTTTATATCTGCAACAATTTTATCTAATGTCATGTGACCAGGTCCTTCGATAATGACTTTAACACCTTTAGCGATAGCATCTCGTGCAAGTCTCGAGTTATTTAATAATTCAGCTATCTGAAGATAATCATGTGCATCAACTATTGTTCCAGGTCTAAGCGCGTCTCCCAAACTTATTGCTGCTTCATATTCTTTGAAGAGTTCGAGAAGATACTCCCAATGCTTTAGATACGGATTCTCTTCAGAATTCTCAAGCATCCATACAGCAAGCATAGAGCCTCCTCTACTAACTATAGGCATCAGTCTATTACTTCTCATAGATTTTTCAGCCAACTCTCTGGTTAGGCCTGCATGTATAGTCATGAAGTCTACACCATCTTTTAGATGTTTCTCTACAATAGATATATACCAGTCAGAAGGAAATGCTGTAGACCTGAATTTTTTTACACCATCTATCCATGCTTGATACGTAGGCACTGTACCAAAAGGTATAGAGCTAGCTATAGATAGAAGTTTTCTTCTAATTTCATCAATATCTCCACCTGTACTAAGATCCATAATACTATCTGCTCCATAGAGCATTGCTACCTTAACCTTTTCAACCTCTAGATCTAAATCTACATAAGATCCGCTAGTCCCAACATTAACATTAACTTTTGTGCTCAGTCCTTCTCCAAGAGCTACTGGAGTTACATTTTTCCTCTTTATATTCCTTAGAACAACTATTCTACCAGTTTTCATACCTCTGATGATCTTATCTACATCAACTTTCTCTTTCAATGCTATAGATCTGATCTCCTCGTCCACGATATTCTGTGTAACCACAATTACAGCCCTCTACAATGAAGATACTCAGTATCTTAATAACCCTATCTAATATAACTTATTGAAACACATTTTACTGTATGTAGAGCTCTATAGTTTATGTGTTTCTCGATCTCTACATCTCCTTTGGTGACTCCTCTTTGAATCTATTGGTAAAAATGTACATAGATTTCTTATATAGTGAACTTGAACCAGATGTTGTAGAAGAGGTAATGAATATACCTCCAGGCCTCAAGATACTTAGGAACAACACAAAAAGTAACCTATTTGATCATCCACATATAGTTTTGTGGCACAAATTTCTACTAAGGTACTTTAATCCAGAATACACCAGTAAGCCCTACGCCATACTTATGCCATGTACCCCAATTAAACCCTATAGGTTATCTGCAACACACAGAATAGTAGATTCCACACTATATAGACTTAGACTAGATCATTATACCCAGATCTATGTGCTTTCTGAACCCATGGTTATAGTACCTAGAGAACTAGATATATACTATCCTTTTGCAAACTATGAGTATCCAATATATGAGCTTTCTGAAGAATATAGAGAAAAATTTATATCACTTCTATCTATTATTCTACCTAAGCTAAAGTATCATAAGAAGATAGTAGCAGTACTCCCAAAACACCATAAAGCAATACTTCTCGAAAGCTTCAAGAAATCGAAAATGAGTACCGATATCGCAATCCTAGACTACGGAAGAAAGAGCTTTAGCTCAGTAAGAAGAGCAGTAGACATGGTTACAAAATACATAAATGAATACAGCTATCGTTAACTCCATTGATTTTGTATTCTACTAGAGAATTGAATTACCCTTTCTCTAGCCTAATTAAACTGTAGAGTGATGATAGAAGTAGAGGAAACGCTATAACTAGTGATACATAGTTTTTATGAACAAAAGACATAACCACTGTTGGTAGAGATAAAGATAAGGCTAGTACTTCAGAAACATCGAATCTAGATCTAGAAGAAAAGACCTTAGGAGTTACCCTATACCTATAACTTAATCTAAATAGACCTCTTAATGCATATATCCCCAGCAAAGGTGATAGAAGTGTATATATTGCTCCAACTCTTCCAGAGAAATATATTCTCTTCCATCTATCTATCTTGAGCACCTTATTGCTATAGGTATTAAATACCAGTAATTGGATAGAGAGAGTTACAGCTATAGGCAATAAATATGTTGGATTTACATCAACACCTCTCTCCATTATAGAGCATATTAAAGCTATTGAAAAAGCAAGTAACGCAAATATACTGGAAATGGGTTGAAAAACATAGAGTAAAGCTTCTAGCTTCTTCCAAAGATCTATAGGAGCTTCAACAACTCTATCGAGAAATCTTGAAACAATATTCATGGCACCGTAACTCCATCTACATTGCTGAACTCTAGCTGCATTAAGTGTCTTGGGGACACCGACATCTATATAGCTGTTGATTAATCTAGGCCTTATGCCTCTATACATAAATTCGAAACCAAGCCAAATATCGTCTTGAATCACATCGATTCTCCAGAAACCTATAGATTTAAGCAATTCTTTATCTATAGCTGTTCCAGACCCCAGAGGATATATGAAGAGGTTAAGTCTTAATCTAAGCTCGTAGTAAATCCAGCTACCGAATCTAGTTATATATGCCATACCTTCTTCAACTTTTGTATAAGAATCTATGTAGGGATTCCAAATACCTACACACACATCTATACATCTCTTAGCTTTACACAGAAGCTCTTTCGATGGAACTGTATCTACATCAGCTATAAACACTACATCGCCTTGAGATAGTCTAGCACCATCAGATAAAGCACTATTTCTACCACCAAAACTATTGAATCTAGCAACCACGATACCTCTAGAGAAAAACATAGAATCCATAGAAGAAACAACACTAACAACATAATTAATACTATCATCAAAAACAACCACAACATCATCAATACACTCAATCCCAGATAAAATAACCAAATCCCTAACAACCAGATCTCTAGGCTCATTCCTAGAAGGTACAACAACAGAAAGACTTCTAGAATTATCTTGCTCGTTCTCTATAAAATCTACAGTATCAAGTCTAGAGCATCGGAGTATTATTAAAGCAGGATAAATTGTTGAAAGAAATATTGATAAAAAGAAAAACAAGTAGCTAATAAAGGATATCGACATCAACATACATCACCAATATTGTAGACACAATAAATCTACATAAAAATTTAACCTAGCTTTAACAAATACATCGAGTAAATCAAAGAATAACATACTTATTGAAGACAAGATTTTATTGAATACAAAAACACATCTAAATAACAACACCTACACAGCTAAATTCCTATTATAAAGCTCTATAAATAAGAGATTGAAAAATATGCGTTGAAAAGATCTAAAAACAGATAATATGTTTATACAGTAAATGTATATCTAGCTTCAGTACCTCTTGCAGTAATCACAATAACCTCATAAACATTTCCAGAGGTTAAAGAACATTCAGAGATAGTTAGTAAACCACTATTTTTAGCATTTACAGGTGTTGCTCCAGAGCTTGATGAACATACTGTTTGGCCGTTGTTATCTAATACTGCAGCATAAACTATATCTACATTTACTGAACCGAGATTAAGAACATAGACAGTAACAGTTTTACTGGTACTTGAATAATTTATCCCTGTTATTCTTATTCTTTCTTGTAATGCTTGTTGTTCTGATGATGGTGCTCTAGCTACTGCCCCTGATACCCATGTCCATAAGAGTACTCCTGCTGCTACTGCTATCATTACAAGTATTACTGTTGCTACTATAGGTGAGATACCTTTCTTCACCCACATAGGTTTCACCAAATCCATGTCTATAGTTGCTGGATATTATTGTTGGGCTTTAGAAGCGACTAGTGAGCTAGATGCCTAATGTTCTATATACGTGTATATGGTTTCTACTAGAGATCTTTTTGTGATTTGTTTTCGCTTTATGTTCTGTATTTATTAGGTTTCTCGACTATCTAGGTGCTTGGTGTAGAGAGTAGGTGATGCTAATTGGTATTGGGTTCTGTCTCTAGTTTTTTGTATAGGTTGTATGGGGTTATGTATAGCTTTTTGCATAGTTTCTATAGGGGGTTGGATGTTGATAGATTTGTTGTTGGTTCTGGTCTTTCACCTAGTCTAGAGAGATACGTATCTATTGTTTTTAAACTTATTATCTGCATATTAGCTTCTATGTCTTTGATTGTATCGATTTTTCTATACAGTATTTATGGTTTGGACCTCTATCTCTCTACAGCTATATCATTTGTGTTTGATCTATCTATTGCGTTACCTATATCTATTGCATTTTCAATTGTTTTACCTAAGTTTATGTATTCTAATAGGGGATCTATTGTGGAATCTAAGATGCCTATACTGTTATCGGCTATGGCTTTTCTTTCTTCCGCTGGTCTATCTCTACATGAGATAGTTTCTAAAATATATACATTTCTTGGTGATGACTATAGGTTCTTCTCTGTAGAACTAGATATAGTTAGATCATATACACGTATAGGTGTACCACTTGAAGAAGCTTTAAGGTATGTAGCTCATTTAACCCCTTCACAATCGTTTAGAGAACTTCTTCTAGGTCTTTCATCGATTTCTGTTATTGGAGGTGATATAGGGTCCTTTATTAGATCTATGTTTGATAGATATGTATCCAGATACGAGCTTATGATTGAGAAGGCTGTAAATAATCTAAATGTGTATATGGAGGTATATGTAGCTGTATCGCTCCTGGTTCCCGTTTTGGCTGGATCTACAGCTGTTTTATTCATTCTATCACCTATAGCAGGAATATCTTTTGAAGCTTTCATGGCTCTAGTAACGTTTATATTGATACCCATACCGTCTGCTGTAATAATAGTTTTAGCTGATACTATTGTATCTAGATTGAGGCCTTAGCCATGCTAAAGAAGGCTTTGGTTATAGCTCTAGGTACCTCATTTATTCTAATCATTCCTATATACGTGGCTCCCACAATATCTAGATTATTAGGTTTAGATCTCTTCAATGGAATATGGGGTATATGTATAGATATCTCAAATGATGTTCTCCCTATACCTGTCTATAGATCTAGTGATGTCTATCTATTTATTGGTTTTGTTTATGGGGCTATAGCTTTTTGTCTCTATATGCTGTATAGAGATTCTGTGTACATGCGTATGAAACTTAGAGAACAGATTCAATCGATGGTTCCGTTAGTGGTTTCGTATGTTAGAACTGGGACACCTATCCTAACAGCTGTAGAGAATGCCACTAATTTTGTTGGTGATCCCACTAAATCGTATTTAACTAGGTTTGTAGAACTTGTTAAACTTGGGTATAGTCCTGAGGAATCAATGCGCAACATAATTAAGGGTATTCCACGAGATGTCCTATCGGTGTATCTATCCATAGCTGTGGCTATGGCTAGTGGTGGACGTGTTCATGATGTACTCTCAACTGCTGAGAAATATCTAAACCAAATGAGTAGATTGGAAGAAATGAGAAAGAACCGCTTAGAGGGATACAAAGCCATACTGATTCTAGCATTAATGGCGTTTACTGTTAGCGCCATAGTTACAACTGTACTTGTGTCTTATGTTGCTAGGATGAGCCCTATACCTATATCTACTACGCCACAGAGTCGAGTAGATATAGCTAGAGTTCTATCCTATTACTATACACTCATACTCGTACTAACACCTCTCACATCAATAGCTTTAAGTAGAATAGTATACAACGAAACAGCTATAGCTTTAAAATACATAACATTATTCATAACAACTATATCTATCATATTTGCCCTAGCCTACAAATTGTTTCTCTAAACCATTCAAATGAATACTCAATAACTTCAAACAGCTTACAAAGTTCTCCAAACAATTACATATTAAAATCCCTTTCATCAACCTGTTTAACTTATTAATGCTGAAAAGTTTAGTAGACAGCAAGTGGGATACAGCAATGCCTAAGAAAAAAGTGCGAACCCCAGAAGGCTTTATAGTTGATGAAGAGAGTGGCGAGGTTCTGGATGATACAGCTATAGATTTTGAGCATCCTGAGTACAGAGCCTACAGCTATGAAGAATATCAAAGAAAGGCTCACTACGAACCACTACAGAAAATATATGAAAACAGGCTCTGCGTAGACGACGGAGTTGCTGAGAGAATAATTTCACAGATGATACCAGGGCTCGTCGAGATACTCAAGGTGTACTTGAGGAAGAGCTTGTGTAGTGCTAATAGAGATGAGGTGTACCGTTTCCTTTCCTCTCTCTGGGGTAATGTGGGTGCAGAGATCGTTAGAGGGGTTATAGAGAGAAGACTTACCATGTCTCTACCGGAGTCACAAGCATACGATTTGGCGGGACTAGATGGCTTAACAGTATTCAGATGCTTGAAGAATACCGGACTTGATGAAAACTCTGTTGTTGAGGCCATAAAAAGCTTTGTTGAGAGCTCTGAGCCTAGAGATAGCTACACATACATCCTAGTGAGAGATCTGTTTACATCGATTAGGACTGGGAAGCAAAGTGCCTTGATTAGGTGGATCTCTAAACCCATTGACAATGCCATAGATATGGATTATGCTGTACGTGTATTTAACGTAGAGCCCAAGAAGCTTAGAAATGTTGTGTATCTCGTGGTGAAGACCCGTGGACTAGGTGTACAGATAACATCGACTAAGATCGATATATCGTCGAGGTACGGTGAAGAGAGTATCGTGGCAGAAGCTGTGGACTATCTATCGAGAAGGTTGGGTGTAGAGCTCTCGAAGCCCTTACCCATGATAGCCACAGTCATAGTCAAGATGCCGTTCAAGATAAATCTCCAAACTTTATCTAGATTCGAGAAAGCCTCTTCCCAGGGCAACAGGATCAAGATCATGGGGCAGGGATATACAGCACTTGTGTATCCATCAACTGTTAACATGTATGTGAATCTGGCGGGAACGCTCAATAGAATCAACGTGGTTCTAGCTCAAGCACTCCCCACAATATGCACATATGCAGAAAAAAAGCGATAGTATAGTAACTTGCCTAGAGATATGTGCTTTTAATTTGATCCAATTACTTGATTGATTAATTAGACTTGATTAGATTGACGGTCTCTGCAGTTCTGGACTATCTCTTTCTTGATAGATCGTTACTTCGATATTGTTCTGCTTAGATTCTCTACTACTTTTTCTGCTTCTGCTACATCTTTGGCCTCGATAACATGTGAATGCTCTGGTAGCAGAACAACTGTGTATTTATCGTACTTGACTATATAGACTGGCCCCTTATCGAGGTACTCACCGAGTTCAGCACCAAGCTGGGGATTCTTGAATACTTTGAGAAGTTTTGTAACAGTTGAGTATCTAAGAGCCTTAATCCCCTTGCTTAGGAATGCTACCTCGTCTTTCACGGATATAGTTTTCGATACCTTAACCATCTATCCACACCCACATACCTACACATCCTCTGAAAGTTTATAAATATTGAATCGGTAAAACCAAAGATGATGTTATTGTCATAAACATGCCGTGTCAGATTATCTGTAATGTAGTATAAACGTGTAGCTCTAGCTATGCCGTTACTTCTATACCTTCTCTTTCTAGTATAGCTCTAGCCACGACTATGCCTGTAGCTGCCGCCACATTCATACCTCTCGATAGCCCTACACCATCTCCAGCTACAAACAGGTTTCTGAAGTTTGTTTCGAGTTCTCTAGATATTCTGGCTTTCACACTATAGAACTTTATCTCGGGAGCATATAGTAGTGTTTGTGGAGATGCTACACCAGGAACTATTGTATCCAATCTTCTTAGAGCTTCTACTATATTTACTACTACTCGGTATGGATAAGCCATAGCTATATCTCCAGGAGTTACGCTCTTTAATGTTGGATCTACTACGCTTCTCTCTATTCTTCCCCATGTGCTTCTTCTGCCAGCTTCTAAATCTCCGAATCTCTGGATGATTGGTTTACCTCCACCAAGTTTTGTTGCTAATCTGGATATACTTTTCCCGTAAGCTATTGTGTCTTCAAATGGATCTGTGAGCCTTAATGTTACAAGAAGAGCAAAGTTTGTACTCTTTGTCTTTATGTTTGTAAAGCTTTCTCCATTCACACCAACAGATCCATCAGGATACTTCTCTTCAACCACAAGCCCATAAGGATTTGTGCAAAACGTTCTTACCTTATCATCATAACTTTTGGTATACATAACTATCTTTGGATCTCTAACAAGTTTCGTTAAAGGTTCCATAACGTATGATGGAACCTCTACCCTTACCCCTATGTCCAGGGGACCTGGCTCTATCTCTATACCTCTTCTCCTAGCTAATTCTGAGAACCACTCAGCTCCTACTCTCCCTGGCGCAAGAACCACGTATCTACTTTCTATAATTCCTTCACATATCTTGAGCTTGTAGCTCTTAGTCGAAGGCTGTAGATCCTCTACCTGGCACATGTCTATCAGGTACACACCTTCTTCTTCTAAAAACCTCGCAATGTTTGCTATGACCTTCGGCATATTGTCTGAACCTATCAACCTCTGAGGTGTCGGTATGAATTTTGCACCAGCTTTTGCTGCTAGACGTTCTAGCTCTGATGCTTGTTCACCATCTATTGAATACATGTTATGTGGTGCACCAAATTTAACAAGTACACTATCTGCATAATGGATAATGTTTTCCGCTTCTTCCCAACTACCTATAAGTTTATCTAGATCTCCACCGATATCTGGTCTAAGATTCATTGTACCGCTACTAAATGTTATTGCTCCACCTATACCTGTCATAACATGGCATGGGCTACAGTTTACACAATCTCTATCTCTTGCAAGTTTCTTTAAGTTCAGCATAGGGCATGTTCTAAAAGGATTCCCACTACCCATTTCTATAATCACTATCTTAAGCTTCTTTTTGTTATGTATCGCTAGTTCATATGCAGCAAATAGACCTGCTACTCCACCTCCAACAATAGCTACATCGAATTCCTTCTCCACATCATTCTCCATATCAGATTCACCAAAACATTCCCAGCTCTTTCCTTCTATCTATTGTGCATAGAACATCTTCACCTGTACCAACTATAGTAATAGGGGTCTTTAGCTTATCCTCTATATCTTCTATCCATTTTCTAGCCTCTTGTGAAAGCTTATGCCACTCTTTAACACATTTATCTTGTCTGAAGAGCGAATCTAATCTGGTTAAAGCTATCTGTGTGGCTGAATTAAGCATTACAGCTCTTCTAGCTAGACCTATATTGAATGGAGCTACACGTCTAACTCTACCTGTAACAGTACCTGTTTCTAGAAGCCCGAGTTTCTGAGCTTCTTCAACACTCATTTCGTTCTCTAGAGGACCTCCACCAACTCTTGTTACATAAGATTTGAACACAACTATAACGTGATCAACTCTCTTAGGACCTACGCCAACTTCCGATAGAAAAGCCGAAGCTATGGTATCCCTACTTGTTACGTATGGATAGGTGCCGTGGTAGAGACTTAGGTATGTCCCTTGGACACCTTCTATATAGACTAGCTCTTCTCTATCTAGGGCTTCATTAACCTCTAGAGCTACATCGATAACCATATCCCTCAGAACATCTATATCTTTAGCCACTTTAAGTCTTCTAAGAACTCTATCAACCATAGCTGCTCCAACGCCCTGAAGTGTAGATCCAACTATTCTGACAAGAAACTCATCGTTTCTTTCTATCTCTAGATGCTTATCCTCTATCACACCTGTATTCCTATCCACATATAATCTGTTCTTGACATTGGTCTCCTCAATTTCTTTAAATAATACATCTAATCTTATTAGAGCTCCTGGTGCTATTAACAGTTTTACGTTCTTACCTAAGAAGAATGATGGCACTATCCTAAGCTTCCATACAGTTCCATTGAAAACCACTGTATGTCCAGCATTTATAGAACCACATCTAACTGCTATAGCTGGTTTATCTATGTATCCTAAGTATGCTGCTATTTTTCCTTTACCTTCATCTCCAAAGAATCCGCCAACAACAACAGCTAGAGGCATTGGCTACTCACCACAAGAATAATGCACATCAATGTTATCTATGTGTACTAGGTTTCTATAGCTTTCTATAGGTATTGTTTCTTCTATATGTTTCACGATATCCTTTGCTTAAAGCTTTTCTGGACTAGAGTTATAAGGTTTTCGTATATACCTGCTACACTAGAGTACATGTCGTATGGTTCATCAGCATGAAGTAAGCTTCAAAGTACATATATGTGCTGTGTAGCGACTTTATAGCTTGTGAAGAACCATGATTTTACGTGATCTAGATGATATAATATTGAGACTGTCTAGTAGATATTTAGAGAAAACAAGAAGAAGTAGAGAGATGTTTGAAAGAGCTTTGAAGATTTTTCCTGGAGGTGTTACATACCATATAAGGTATCTAGAGCCTTACCCAATATATGTATCAAGAGCTAAAGGATCTATTGTTTGGGATGTAGATGGAAATGAATATGATGATTATTGGATGGGCCATGGAGCACATATCCTCGGTCATTCACCTGATTTTGTTGTAGAAGCTGTTAACAAGATCTCTAGAGATGGTACTCATTTTGGTTTTGAAAATATTTATGCTGTTGAATATGCAGAGCTTTTAACTAAGGTAGTGCCAAATATAGAGATGACTAGATTCTGTAATAGTGGTACAGAAGCTAACATGTATGCTGTTAGACTTGCTCGTGCATATACTAAGAAGAGATACATCGTGAAAATTGAGGGTGGTTGGCATGGATCTCTAGATCAACTTCATGTAGCTCTCACACCTCCTTTCACGGAACCAGAATCTCTAGGAATACCAAATGATTTTGTTAAATATACTGTTGCTGTTCCCTACAACGATATCGAGGATCTAGAGAAAGTTGCTAGAAGATTTGATGTAGCGGCTATAGTTATAGAGCCTGTTCCTGGTGCAGGTGGATGTATTGAGCCAGAGGAAAACTATCTTAAAGAAGTTAGACGTATTGCTGATGCCTATGGAGCTCTACTCATATTCGATGAAGTTATAACAGGATTTAGATTATCGCTAGGTGGTGCACAAGAATACTTTAACGTTAAAGCAGATATTGTTGTTTTTGGAAAGATTATTGGAGGTGGATATCCTGGTGCAGGTGCTTTTGCAGGCAAAAGAGAGTACATGGAGCTTCTAAACCATATAAAGTATCCAAGCCCTCGGCAAAGGGTATTCCATGGAGGTACTTTCGTAGGTAACCCTATAACAATGGTTGCAGGTTATACAACAATAGAATATCTAGCTAGAAATAGATCACTATATGAAGTATTTAACAATAGATGGTGGTATGTAGCTAAAAAGATGGATAAAATTTGTGAAGAATACAATAGAATTTGCTGGATAACTTCTACAGGAAGTATGATAGGGATACACTTCACCTCGAAAAAACCAAGAAATATAGCTGAAGCATACATGAATAGATGGAGTGAAAAAGTATACAAAGCGCTTCACTTATTCATGGTTACAAACAATATTGTGTACTTAAGTGAGAAAATGCCGCACTTATTACCGTCGATGGCTCATAGCGAAACACAGATATCAAGATTCATAGAAATGCTAGAACAATTCTTATCAATAATAGCCAGAAGATCAAGCTAGATAGATAGAGTATGTAAAAAGATTATAAAAATATATTATATTTTATGCTTTATTTATTTTGCTAATGCTCTTGAGATAGATATTGTTGCATAGATTGCTGCAGCTGCAGCTACAACAGCAAATACTAGTGCTATTATGACTAGTGTTCTTATTGTGCCAACACTATCCTCAAGACTCTTAACACTTGAATCAATAGCTGATATCCTTCCTGCATCAGATTTGATTGCACTTACATCAGTTTTAAGACCTGTGACATCTGTTCTCAAGCTACTGATATCGTTTCTTATTTGCGTTATATCGTCTCTAGCTTTTTGAAGTGCTTCAGTAGCCGATTTCACGTTTGCACTTATCTCACTTATCTGGTCTACAGGTATTACGTCTTTAAGTTCTTTAACTATTCTACTTACTTCATCTAGTTTCTTTACACCTTCATCTAGAGCTGTAGCAAGTGCATCAACTTTCTTAGATACACTATCTACATCACTCTTAGTAGCAACACTCTTACCAAGATCAGCTACAGCCTTATCTATTCTATCAATTACGCTACCAACTTCGCTAATCTTTGTAGCAAGTGCATCAACTTTCTTAGATACACTATCTACATCACTCTTAGTAGCAACACTCTTACCAAGATCAGCTATAGAGTTCTTTAGCTCATCTATATTAGTCTCTAGCCATTTACGTAGAGCAGCTACAGCTGATTCTGCTCTACTTGCTGCATCACGTGCTGCTCCTACAGCTGTTTCTATTTCTGCTAATCTATTCATCAGTACTGTTCTTAGTTTATCTATATCGTGTTTTGTTGACACTATACTCATATTGTTTATAACGAATACATAACTCGGCATTGAGTATTCTCTTTGAGCTACAGGACCTGCAAAATAGACTAGCTTTACTTCATATGCTCCAGGTTCTAGAGCTGGTACATATATACCTAGTACATCTGTATATGGACTTGATAAAACTCCTTTATCATCAGAGTACCATTTGGTTACATGCTCATTGAATTTAACCATAGCATCAGTTCCATTAAATAGTACTGCTTCTACAGCTACACCAGGAGCAAATCCTGTTCCAATAACTCTAACAAGTCCTGGACCAACAAGTATAGGTACATAGTTCCTCTGTAGATCGAGTACAAGTATCTTAGGCACAACTACTGGTGATACTGATATGAAGTCTGTTGTATTGTAGAATAGGTCTATAGATATGTATCCCGATACACTACCTACAGCGTATATGGTGTAGGTACCTGCACGTAGAGTTGGTACAACAAAGTCTGTAGTTTCTACAGATGAATTAGCTTTTATGGTTTTGACTTTCTTGTCTGCAAAGTATATATCTATTCTTTCACCTGGATAGAGACCTGAAAGTGTAACTCTAATCTTATCTCCTAGATAGTCACATCTAGCTGCATATACGGCACATACACCACAATACTTTACAGCAACAACATTTTCGCTTTCAGGACATGGACATACAACAAATCTTTCATCTTTGTATCCAGCTGAAACCTTGTTTGTTGTAGGATCTATTATAAGTCTTGGATCATCTACAACTTTCTCCCAATACGCTTTAGCACCAATTATGATTGCCAATGAGTATTCATAGCTCCACTTATCTACACCCCATAGATAGTGAACACCATATGTAGCATCACTTGGTATAACTATATCGAAGGTCTTGTTACCATCTTTTCCTAGACTAACTTCAGTAAGCTTTTGTGCTTTCTCCCAATATACCGTTAAAGTATTGTCTCCATAACCCCAGTCATATCCAGGTCCATAGCCATAGGCAGCTACAGTAACTTTGTCACCAGGTTTAATGACTTGACCAACAGGAGCTACAATTACCAGTAATGGTCTAACAATGTGGTATACATTAGTAAATCTATATGTAGGACCTTCTTTAGGTGTAGCTCTAGCAGTAATTATTGCCATTCTATTACTGGCATTATATCGCCAGTTTATGGACCAATCGATATTTGCATCTGTATCTGTGAGAGATATAGCTGCAGGTATGCTTATCGTGAATCCTGTGACAGTCATGTTTTGTGGATACACATAGTAGTATGATTTAATAACTGTATCTCTTCTATATACTATTGTTAGATTTGCATCTTCTACATAGAGACCATATTCTCTAAGTAGTAACACTATCTTGTTGGGGTATGTGTAGAATGTTGCCCAGTAACCATATTCTCCAGGAATGGAAGGCACGTTGGGATGCATTTGATCTGGAGCTATATTGAACGAAACATCAGCTACATATGCACCTAATGTTTCATTGTATGTTTGCTCATCTGAAGTTATATTTACCAAAGACAATACTATTGGTGGTAGCGTCGTTAGATTGTATAATACAAACCATACTGTTCCATCATTGTCTCTATTTGCTGCAAGCTGATAGATCTTGTTGCCAATAGGTATGTTGATCTTTAGAACTTCTGTTAATGTGAAAGAATCGTTTGTGTACTTAGGTATATAGCCTAGGGTTCCTTTAACATAAGATGTTGCATTAATTAGTACTTTAACGCCTAGAGCTGGTTCAGTAGCACCTGGCGTTATAGCAACCCATCCTCTGGTGTTTAGATTTATGGTCGTATCGTTGGCAAAGTCTTGGGGTGCTGGAGCTAGCTTGACTTCGGGTATGTATAGACCTGCAGTCATATTTGTTTTGAACTCATTTGTAGATGCTTCAAAATTACCTCTATCATCTACTTGTGCTTGTACTGGAACATTGTAGTAAACGTTTGTGAAGTTTATGTTAAGCAGCTTTAGGCTAACTATGCTGAGACCTGCATCAAAACCGTAACCCTTAATCGTTAGACCAGTAGTTTCGCATTCACCACCAGTACGTAGTTCACATCTACCATGGCTTTCAGTTGGTGATATAACTACTTGTGGCTCAATTCTTAGAGAACCAGGCCTAAGATAGTTAATATTTGTTCCGGTTGCTAAACAGTTGACATAGTATTCTCCTTTAGGCAAACCTAGAAATCCTGAAACATATAGAGATACTTCTGTGGAGCTACTGGCATCTCCACCTATGACAACATCTTCAATATCATAATCATAAGGTTCTTGTGATACCTTGTTGATGAATCTTAGTTCACTTATAGTGGTTCCTGGTACAAATCCATAGAAGTTTACAGTCACATTACTTGGATTGCCATAGGGATCTACGATTGTTGAAACAGGTGGTGTAACAACTATCTTTGGACCAACAGAAATGTTTCTATGATCTTGTCTCTGACCTATTGCCCATACTTCTACAACTAAATCCACAAGCCCAATTGGATCAATAGTGTCTCTTGCACCGGGTAATTTTTCCGGTAGTGGTACTAGTACTTCATATTCTCCTGGCGATAATGCGTGTAACGATCTTTCAGACCATGCCGGTCCCATTGATGCATTGGTTAGTCTTACTGTTATTGTCACACCTCCAAAGAATACTGCTACCTTTACTTTAGCTGTTTCTCCTGGATACACTATACTGTGCTCTACATCTATTATTTGTGCTACTATTATTTGTTGTTGTGAGTATAGTATTGATATTATTGGGGCTATTACTGATATCATGAGCAGTGATAGTATTAGATATGTGGATATGTATCTTGGTTTCGACATGAGTTATGTTCACCCATTCTGGGTATATACTGTATTGGCATCCCTATTTAAGGTATTTGTCTACATATGTATAAACATGTGTATATATCTGTGTATATTTGTGTACATATGTATCTATATGTGTTTCTCTCTTTTTTAGCTATGTTTTTGTTTGGGGTTGTCTGTGTTTTGTAGAGGTATCTCTAGCTTTGTGGCACTAGCTGTAATGATTGCTTTAGCTACTGTTGTTGCTCTACATATATACATCAAATCTATTGATATATATACTGTAGTTAAACCTAGAGCTATTCATGTTCATGAACATGCTGTATGCTATAATTTGTCTAACTATAGAGTTGTAGTAGATGATGCTGAGGTATGTAGGTATAGTGATTCACCAAGGTATTTCTGTGTATTTAGATTCTATAGACCGATTAACCTAACTATAGTATTTGATGAATATGTAGATCATCTCTATATCGATGATAAATGTATTGTTTTTCTAGATAAACTTCCTCTCTACATCTATAGCTCTAGCAACAATGTTTTTGTTGTTTTTGAGGTGAAGGTCTATGAACCGTGGTCAAAGTGAGTATATAGGAGCAACTCTCTTGATCCTATTAACCATTTTGATTACGTATCTATCTACCGAGTGGATGTATACTATAGGTAGTGTTGCTAGAGAAGCTGTTAACAATATAGAGAAGACTAGAGAAGTTCTAGACATCTATCTAGAGAGCTCCTCGATACGTATAGTGAATAGAGGAATTAAGAAATGCTATCTTGATCTAATGTACATAGAGCTTGTGAATAGAACCATAATCATTAGAGATACTAATGTATCTCTAGCTGGTGGAGGAGAGATAGCTATTGCTCTAGATGTTAATGATGTAGAGAAGGTCTGTATAGAGACTAGAAACGGTAACACGTTCTGTAGCCACAGAGCATCAGATAGCGATTCATATAGAGACTTTATGTATTTTGAAAGAATTCCACCAACATATCTAGGTTTCAGTACTGTAAATCATGTACCTTATAGAGTGAAGAGAGTTGTAGCACCTGAAACATATTTCCACATATACACTACATCTGAAGGATATACCACAATAGTTATAGATTCTGAAGAAATTCTCAATAAGTTCTCTATATATCTGAATGATAATACATCAGATATAGAGAACAAAAACTACATAGCTATCACACTATATGATTATACAATTCTTGATTTATCGAAACTCATGGATCACGATGACTCTACCGCCGGTATAATAATGTACTCTACTATTGCAGAACTAGAAATATGTATAAATTTTGATGAAATAACTAGAGGATGGTTCTATGTATATATGGTGAATAGAGGTGGAGCACAAGGAGGATACATGTATATAGCTATATCAAACAATACATGTAGATACTTCGAGACTCATTCAACACTATATAGTGATGTAGCTGGAAGAAACATAAAAGGTGTATGGCTAATCAACGCCAGAAGTATAAAGATATACATAAAGAGACTCATATACGATATATATTCAATAGAATTCTATCCATATAATGCCACGAAAACATCATTAGGATTTCCTTCAACACGGTACAGCAAACCAGTAAACTCAACAATAACAGTTTTCGCAACAAGCAATACATATCTACATATGGTAGAACTCATAAAACTGAATACAGCCTTCATCAGATAAAGGAGTCTACATCATCAATCTCAAGACCTGCGTAACTCATCATCTATTAATCAATACTATAAACATGTCATAGCTTTAAGCTTTACTGTATATCCATAGACAAAAAACAATTTAGATATGTGGTAAAAGGCATCTATCTCAAACTCTACTAGATGCATTATTCCATAAATAATACATATTGTGTTAACTTAACAACCCCAGCTAAAGATTGTTTATCTAAGGATATGATGGGTTCAATAACTGTATCCAGTATACATTGATGATCTCAAGACCATAAAATATCGATGAAAATAGCATCCTCTGTAGATGTTTTAATCTGTTTTAGCTACTGTAGGTACTTGGAGGAGGTGCCTCATATCAATGACAACTGGATAGCAATCAGGAGTGAGAAGATATACATCTGTTCCTCAAGGGCTTAGTGGTGCTGATCTATGTAGCTCTCGATGACCTTATGACGAAGTGAATAGATGTTGAGGAGGAAACATGTAGTGATAATATCCATATATAATACCCATGCTACTTAAAACAGCTAGATAAACCTAAATAAACATCACGAATATCCACACAGATCCACATACAGAAGAAGATGTAAATTAATTGATTAGATGCGCCCTAGAGGTTGTGACTAGAATAGTTATCGATTTCAACACATTAGCTATAACGATCAGATAAACTTAAATCCTCAAACTGGGTGTAGGATAATGTAGATCATAAACAAATAAACACTCTATGATATACCTATATAGATGCTATTAAGCGGGCCCGTCGTCTAGCCTGGTAGGACGCCGCCCTTACGAGGCGGAGGTCCGGGGTTCAAATCCCCGCGGGCCCATCAAAGCTGGTATAGTCGATATAAATAATAGAGGGATAATACACCTTGTTCTACCGCAACTTATCATTATCATAGCTATGTCTAGATGTTCAATCCCTATAAATATCTAGATTCACACTTACTATAATTACTATAATTGCGTGCTCTGACTTGGTTCTTTCTCTATACTAAAGTATTTCTCTATACTAAAGTATATAGCTGAATACAGACATTATTAACTCGTGTAGAGAATTGGAGCCGGGGCCGGGATTCGAACCCGGGAGTTAACGGGTCTCGACAGGCGGTCTAAAGCCGGAATCTTGTTACTGCAGCCCGCCGCCTTAGACCTCTCGGCCACCCCGGCTCAAAATTTTTTGTTTATTTTATCTAGGTGGATAGTTTGTGTATCAGAAGCTTTTAAGTTTAAGAATATATGCCGCCGGGGGGACTTGAACCCCCGACTTCCCGGTACCTGGGATCTTTTCTCTTCAGCCGGGCGCTCTCCCAGCTGAGCTACGGCGGCTTTACCCTAACAGATTGTTTAATATAGCTGGTTTTATAACTTTATGTACTTTGCACGCAATGTGTAACTTCATGGGGTGTTATTCTATGAAGTCTTTTGTCTGTATTTTTGTTGGTATGTAGGTGTCTATGAGGAAGTATAGACCTTTACCTGTGAGTGCCTCTATTTCTAGTTTGCTCTGTTTCTCTAGGAACAGATTTATCTCTTTTACCCATTTCTCGGTTTTAAACCATTCGTAATTCAGGAGTTCTTGTGCTCTCTTTATGTCTGTCTTCTTTGCCTTTATTATGAAGTTTCTTCTCTCTGATTCATTTAGATACGGCTTCTTACCCTTTTCCCCAAAGATATCAGTCATGCTCACGCCCAAGAACTTTGCTTCTGGTGTCGCTAATCTTTCAGATTCATAGGACAAGGTTATAGAGCCTATTCTGAAGACACTGTATATGTACCATCCATAGGGATCTGCATCAGTCAATATGAATACAGGTAGCTTTAACTCTTCATTTAGTCTACGAACAAATCTTCTTGTAGCTCTATCTGGTTGACCTGCACTCGTTATCAGTATAGCTCTATACTTCCTCCAGAAACCTGCTCTATGAAGCTGCTGGAAAACAGCATCTTTCTCTACAACCATAACAAGTTCTGCATCTACATCAACAAACTCTATCAAGTCTGGTGTGGGCTCTATAGCGTATGCACCATGACCCATCTTGCTGAGATCTATAACATCATCACCAGACCTTATCCTCATATCCCCCACAACTTTACCCTTCTCTTTGCTTAGTATAAGCATATCTTCTCTAAGTAGGTCCGCGTAAACCTCTATATCCCTTAAAACTGAGTCACTCTCTTTCTGTTCATCCCATGTGTTCTCCTCTTCAATTTTACCTTTATACGATTTAAAACGTATCGTATGCTTACCTCTATAGTAGAGAT
Source organism: Ignisphaera sp. (assembly GCA_038831005.1). NCBI lineage: Archaea > Thermoproteati > Thermoproteota > Thermoprotei > Desulfurococcales > Desulfurococcaceae > Ignisphaera > Ignisphaera sp. Next base: position 227,154 of record JAWBKZ010000003.1, on the reverse strand, counting down.
CTCTTATCGTTGGATACTCGTTATTAATTAGAGCCTCGTATATTATCTTGCCCATAAGCAGGGTCTGCATAAACTTTCTAGCTTCATGGACGTCAAGGAACCTTCTCTCAAAAACTTCCGAACCCAGGAGCAGAAGCTTTCTCTTGCTATCAAATATGGTATTCGATAAAGTTCTTTTAGGTATAATCAGCTTAGGTTCTTCGCCATCAATTATATCCTTAACGAGCTTCTCGAAATGTGATTTAAGTTTTTCAGCAGCTAAGAGTCTCGCTTTTTGATCAACCTTAGATGAGTAGTGAGGACTCGGCATAAACACCACACACCTACTCCGTATGCAGAACCACATCTTTAACCGATGATACAGATTTCAGTGCTTCACCATATCTAGACTTAACCATTTCAAACAACTTGTTCTCGATAGTAGAGGAATCAACCTTAACAGGATTTGCCGCACTGAAAACGCTTAAGGAGGACACTACCTCAGGTATGTACTTTATTATAGTGAAGGCTTTCCTTAAAGCCTCCTCTTCTCTCTGTTTTCGAGATAGATAAAGCTTCAAGGTTCTAGCAACATATCTCACACCTTCCTCTATCTCATGCTCTATAGCAGGTACATCAGCTATACTCTCCTTTCCAACACCTTTGTAGGGTATCTTTGTTCCACAGATATGCACAAGAATAGCCATTGGTGCAGGAAACTCTAACTCATAGTAGCTCCAATCTATGTTCTCTGAAATAACTTTCCACGCTACATCGCTTTTCTCGTCATATAGCAAAGGTATCTTGTTGGCATACCTAAGCAGAATAGGTTGATCTGATTGAGGTATAGCTCCTCCGTATCCTATACCTACTTCAACTATTATGGCGTGGCCCTCATATACTACAGGTTTTCTTGTAATAGCTTCTACAAACTCTGGTCTAAGTGTTTCTCTCAAACCTATTTTTATCAAGTCTGCACCTATAGGCGATAGGTGATCTGCTCTAGGTTTCTTAAACTCTGTAAATTCTTTCAATGCTTTAACTAGATGCTCAATTTCTTCTTGAGTAAACTCTTTAACCTTCTTTAAAGGATCAAAACCATAGAGTTGCAGAAACCTTTGAGCCGTTATCTCCCCAACTCCTTGAAACTCTGTCGAGAGAAATTCTATAATTGTTTCCGCTCCAGTATCCTCAATCATTGATTTAAACATCTCTATATCAACACCATGCGGATGGGGTCTAACTTCTCTAGGTGGAGGAGGAACTATCTCCACAACTCTTGGATATATATAGACCTCTCCATCCGGTGTCTTCATGATTATGTTGGCATAGGGAGCAACTATAGCTGTTCTCCTCACGTAGTCTACGACCCTCTGTTTAGCTCTACCCCAATCACCCTCTATAGCAACCTTAACTATAGTTCCATGCCAATCTGAACTATTAGGCCATACAGCTTTATACAGAACTATAGGTCTATTCTCTTTTACATCTATAGCCACTCTATACATATACACTTTCTTTGACCCTATAGATGCTGAAACAATTTCCGTAGGCTCTCCAACAGTTATCTGTCCATAGAGAACAACCATTTTTGCGCCTAAACCAAAGAGACCTCTAGTCTGTCTTAGAACATATTTAGAGCTAAATAGAACCCTACCAAATGCGTCAGGTATGTATTCAGCTGGTATACCTATACCATTATCTTTCACGGTTATTCTATAGGCAAACGCTTTCTCTGGATGAGCCTCTATCGATATCTCCACATTAGGTAGTATACCATGACCATCTGTAGCATCTAGAGCGTTTTCTACAAGCTCTCTAACAGATTGATACATAGCTCTAACGGGATTCGCGAAACCAGCTATCTCTTTGTTTCTATAAAAGAATTCAGCCGGACTTATACTCCTGAACTTCTCTGTACCTATGCTCATCTTCTGTTACTCCTCACGTAAAGAGTGCTATACTAATCCTATGTATATAGCTGTAGCTCTTCGCTTACCTATAAATATCGCTATATATAACTACAGTTATTAAGCTTCACGTAGATAACTTCTCTACTGTTATGTAAATAGTATACTGTATACCATTATAGGGAGAATTATAGATGCATCTCCGTATACAAATACATGTCTAGATCTATCCTTTAGTTTACCCCATGTAATAGCCTCCTTAGGTCTAGCACCACTAAGCGAGCCATCCCATTCTATAGCTGTAGATACATATACTACGTAATCTAAACCTTCTCTAAATTGAGCCCACCACAATGTATGATGCTTACTTATACCTCCACCAACAATTAGAGCACCAATAGACTTAGCACTAAACACTATATCTGCAAGCTCTTTCTCGTCCAAGAAGACATCCACTTTAAGATCATTGAATTGTTTAAACATAAACAAAGCTGTGCCAAAGGCACCATCAAGAAATCCCGGAACGAAGATAGGTGCCTTAGCTCTATATGATGCTCTAATTATAGAGTTCTCATCAGGAATCCTTTTACCCAATTCTTGTAGGATTTCACGTATACTCCAAACTTTGTTAGGAATACTTCTGCTTATTTCATTAAGTACATCTCTAACAACACTCTCTATGAGTGGCCCATAACTCTCCACAGGTATAAACACATTACCCAGTCTATGTATACCCCCACGACGGAGTTGAACATCATCAGCATCAAAAAATCCCTTACCGTACGTACCACCAAAACTTCTGGCTATATCATGATCTATAGCTCCACAAGTAGTTACAATAACATTAAATGATCTGTTCTCTATAATTTGGGCCAAGATACCTCTGAGACCTGTAGCAACAAGATTACCTGTAAAACTTAGAAACCTTATATCACATTTTCTGACAATCTCTTTTACAACCTCTACTGCTTCATAGAGATGACCAGCCATAAATCCATGTATATCACCATAAATCTTAACCAAATCCTCTACACTCATGTCTTTCCATAATCTCACATCCTTTACTCTTTCCTTCACCACTAATCACCTATCGATAAACATCTATGTTTAAGTAGCTTACAAATATCTATATCATCATCAGCATAACTCGCCACAATCTCACTATGTACTTAAGGTATCATAGAAAATGAAAGATATCTCTGGTTTCCAGAACAATGCTTAAAGAATTATTGTGCCAGAATTATTATGAGGATTAAATCTTGAGTCTTGATTAATCTAGGCTAAATCAAGTTCAAGCTCTTTAACCTGTTATATATATACCTTTTATCGTCTTCATATAGTTCGATCATTTTCTCTAAGAGCGTTCTATCTATAGATAGTGTACCTTCATCTACAAGCTGTTTAATCGTTGAAAGCGATGCCACATCTTTATCAGATCCTCTTCTAGCTTTAAGGACGATCCAGCACTCTACTGCAACATACGTAATTTCAGTCCCATCTACTTCTATATTCTGTCGACAAATGTCTATAGATTCTGAAGGTATATAGAAATCAAGTATGTTCTCATATAGCTCCACAGTTATGTCTACTTCATCAACATTAAGTGTTATAGATGGTGTACCAAGCTCTGTTATGCCAGTAGACCATCCTTTCTGATAAGCTATCTGTCTTATCCTTTCTCCATCGAAGAAGGGACTTACAGATGTTGTAAATAGATCTATATCTCCTTCGATATCGGTATTGCCTAGAGCTATAGACAGACATGTACTTCCTATAATTATGCCGTCTATACCTATATCCTTCAGCTGTGCTAGAACTTTTGCAACATGTCTAATAGTGTACGTTACGATACACCTTTACAGCCTTACTTCTTCATGGCGACGGCTTTCTTCTTAGGCCTTAGGTTATCGCTTCTACATCTCCTGCAACGTGTAGCTGTTGGAGGATTTAATGCTCCACATTTTCTACATATTTTTTTGTCTAGGAGCCTCTTTTCTACGATTTTCACTAGTTCAGGATCAGCTAGAGGCATATTTTTCACCAGATATCTACAGACCCATACATAGTGGATGATAAAAGGAATACTTAAATTTATAAGCTGAACGGTTGTAAAGGCTTAAATGAAAAGTAAACCAGAAATGGACACAGGTTTGCTGAGGGACAGCAATGGTATGAGAATACCATTGGACAGTATCTGTATAAGAAGCGGGATTTTATGTCCTAGATGTAGAAGAATAGTTGAAAGTGGGGAACATTCAGAATTTGAAGTAGAGGTTATGAAGCACCTCCTCGATATCGAGAATGAAGGTAACTTTAGGTTCATGAAGAACTCGAGTTATGTAAAAAGCTATAAGATAGATTCATTAATTATAGTAGTTCTAGAATTTCAAGAAGATGTACCTAGATCTGCAATAATAAGGCTTGGAAAAACATTAAGTGAGAGAATTGGTGTGCGGGTAAGAATTGTTCAAAGAACGGCTGACCCTAAGACATTTATAGCGCAACTCATATCTCCTGCCCGTATACAGGGAATAGATAGTGTATGGACTCCTGATGGCTCGGTTCAACATATAGTTAGAATACCTAAATCAGATGCAAAACTATTGCCGCTTAAGACAAATGAGATTGAAACACTTCTTAGTACAATATATAATGAGATTTACAGAGTAAAGATAAGCTACTAATGTTCAGAGAAAATTTTGACTAATCTCTGTTCTACTTTTTTGAAGTAGTAAACCATTGGTCTAGGGTGGCTTTAGTACCTCTAACGTATTCTCTATATGCTTTCTCTAACCTCTTTAACCCATTCTCAACTCTATCTATAGAGAAATCATGTTCCTTAACCAAGATCTCTATGATGGCTTGTTCATCAGACTCCCTCCACTCTACACTATGTACATCTACTACAGGTGGGTTAAGGAAATACCCTCTTATCTTTAAAGGATCTTCAGGAAACTGTGATTTTTGTAGTAGTTTAATGACTTTTTCTATTGTTCCGTGGCTTTTAATCAACTGAAGAGCTGTTTTTGGACCTATACCTTCTACACCATCAGGATTATAGTCTGTACCTATGAGTATAGCTACATCTATCAACTGTTCTCTAGTAATGCCCAGAGCCTTCAACAACTTATCTAGCTCTATTACCTCAGCTCTTACCTCTACATATACATCTCTTCCTGGAAGCTTTCTCTTACCCGTGATAGTGAGGTTCCTCACAAGTCTAGGTGCACCAAAAAGTAGTGAATCATAATCCTGGCTACCTGTACCCCATGCCAATCCTTTTTTAGCCATATAAGCTGCCTGAGCTTCACCTTCACCTATAGCTTCAACGTACGGTACACCCATAGCTTCTAGAAGCCTTTTCGAATCATGTACCATTGATTCTGTAAGGTATAATGCTTGAACAGCATATTTAGCTGCTTCTTTCTTTAATCCTTCGCTATATGCTTTTACAGCCATTTCTAAAGCTTTTTCTTTCCTTGTACGTCGTCTTTCAAGTTCTTCTCTCTTAAGTTCTGGAGGTTTCCCATCGAATACATAGATAGGTTTTATACCGCATTCCATAAGGTTTATCGTTCTATAGAAGAGACCGCTTAAATGACTTGTTACATTGCCTTTGCTATCCATAAGTGGAGTTCCATCAGGTTGTCTTATGGCAGCTAAAAACTGGTATAGAGCATTGTATGCATCAAGTGCTATAACTCTTTGGGCTAGTGCCTTCAAATCATCTACTTCTTGACGACATGAAGAAGGTATTATGTCCTTTAGGTTCACACCCATAAATACAACCACTGATAATTAACTAACATGAGTTTCTACATTTTTATGGTGCTTAAGTAGTTAAAATCTTTTTGAGCATTATAGTCATGTAGTCTCTACTAAAGGCAACGCTAATAAAACCCTCTATCTCTAACTGCATTATTATGGACAACAACTGGTTATACGAAATATTAAATTCTTTTGATAGAACATCGTAGAGCTCTCTATCCGTAACCTTACCTTTTGCTTTCAAGTATTCAAGAATCTTAAAATCTATTTTTCTTCTAAAGAACAAGTATGGATTGCCCTTATGTACTTATTCTTGTTACGTAAACTACATCAACATTATCTATCTCATCTACAGACTTAATAGCTTCTTCAGCATCCTCTGTTCCTCTTTCCTGTTCCTCAGGCATTATTACATAGAGATCCACAGCTTTGTATCCAAACGCTATATCTACAGCCTCCCATCTCAATAAATCGTATCCTTTCTCTTTTAGAACACCTTGAACCTTTGCAACAAGTTCTGACATATTATCCATAAGTTCTTTCGGATATGCTCTAATAACTGCTAAAACCATTGCAGGCATGCTACTTCACCTAAGGGCCTTCAAATCCACAATTAGGACACTTGTACGGTAATGAAAGACTTCTACACCTCTGGCATCTCCAGATAGTTACAGCACCACAGTTAGGACACTTAAAGCTTACAGCTTTCTCATGAGGTTCTATAGTCTTCTTGCAACTTGAACACAACCTCATAACTGCTGGCTCAAATATAGGTAATAGCACTGTCGAGCTACTCATATTCTCTAGCACCATCTACTTCCATGTAGACTGAAAATATAAGCTTGTATAGATCTCGTACAAGATTACTCTACAATCAACTAGACTACTCCATCCTATTCCACATACATCATGATACACAATATGGTTAGAGACATATGAACCTTAATGCGTTTATGCTATTCTAACAAAATTTATATGCAATTTAATATACATGCAGATAATGGGCCCGCGGGGATTTGAACCCCGGACCTCCGCCTTGTGAGGGCGGCGTCCTACCAGGCTAGACGACGGGCCCCATCATGTTCAGTAGTAGAAGACGGAAATTAAGCTTTACTTGATCTTACTGTTAATCACATCTATTGGTTTCTACGGGATTTCTTGCATAATAATTCTATGTAGGATGTCTATAAGTTTTAAGCCTTTTAACATGTCTCTATTCATACCTAATAGCTCCATCTGTATAATCTCGATCTTTTCATCGTTTTCGGCTTGCGAGTATTTCTCTAGCTTAGCTCTGTTAATCTCTATAAACTGTTCTCCCCATCTGAAATACCTCAATATTGTGTCTGCATAACTGCTATAACCTGTTATGTATAGGGCTCCAGCAATAGCTTCTACTGTACTAAGTTTGAATGGTTTACCGTAGTTTGTAGGATTGGCCGCTATGAGTACAGGTAAAACTCTATGGTTTCCTCTCTTTATGATCCTCAAGAGCTCTATACCTCTTTTCCATGAAACATCTATAGCCACTAAACCACATTTCTCTACAAAAATTCTATCGCTGTATTTAATATACGTATAAGCGAGGGGATTTAATACAATTGCGCAATCCGGTAGTTGTCTCAAGTTTGTTAATCGTGTAGCTAACCCCCTCTTAATCAGCTTTTCACCTGTACACATATCTGGGTTGTCTTCTCCTCTCGTTACCACATATATCTTAATCATACATCGTTACCTATAAATACACTAAACAGTAATTTTGGTTCGGTCATCTAAAGCTCTATTATCTTAGATTCAAATGTGTTTTTATACCCTTTTTATGCTAGTACGCTAAGGTGTATGAAGGTTATGCCAAGAGCATTGGTGCTAGTGAATACTGATGTAGGTGCTGAAGAAGAGGTGTTGGCCAGTATAAAGAATATTGAAGGTGTTAAAAACGTTAGCCTTGTTTACGGCATATATGATTTATTCATAGAGATAGAGGCTGATACTATTGAGAAACTCAAGGATATAGTGACATCAAAAATAAGAAGAACACCAAAGGTTAGATCGACTATAACCATGGTCGTTGTATCAAGTAATATAAAGAATGAAGCACTGCTTGTGCAATAGTGATGCCAGAAGCAGAATACAAAGATCATTTATGTACACTACACATAGGTTTAGATGATTTTGATCTGCATCGCTATGGATGTACAACACATACTGCTACATTTCTCATACACAAACTCATCAGCTACATAGCTCCCATCTTCATTGATTATCCAAATCTAGTTAGATTAAATCCTTCAATTCCGTGGAAGACTCGGGGAAATGGTGCTGTAGCCTTACATATCAAAATCCCTTGCTCATATGTAGACAAAGTATCTGATGTTATAGACAATATTCTTCTAGAATATTATAAAAAGCTTGGCGAAGCCTTAGATATAGATATGTATCTCTACTATGAAGAGCCTGGCGCTATTATAGTATTGGGTTCTATACCCCCCATATTCTCTAGAATATATCTGAATTCATTGACGGATGTTGTTCTACCATCTATGGTGCTCGAAAAACTTTTGAAGTTTTCAGAAGAAGAGAAGGTGTATGTGAGTAATGTATTCCGTGGTCGAGGAATTGTTGGTGCTGTAGCAGCTATTGGCTGGCTTGCTACAGATTCTGATTACACATATGAGTTAATTGTGTACCGTTCTAAACAATTCTACAATATGGATCGATGTATAGATACAGATTCTGTTAGACTTTTTGACAATACAACAAATACTACAACGTTTAACAATATAGATTACGAAACGAACAGAGTTCTAATAACGTCCCATGGATATGATCCTGTCCTCTATGGCGTTAGAGGTGACGATGTTTATGATATTAAAAAGGCTCTAGACATAATAAAGCCATGCGAACCTGTAGCTGCTTGGACAATATTTCGAACAAATCAAGCAACAGATGCACATGCTGTTAGTAGAAGGATATCTGATCTAAGGATCTATAGGACTGCAAAAATCAAGTTGAGGATCTCTGGATTTCCTAAAATCATACAAGGAGGACATGTTATTGTTAAAGGAATTGATGACTCTGGATCGATAGATATTGTGTTCTTCAAACCTTCGGGACTAGTGTCTGTAGCTAGAAGACTTATTCCTGGAGATACTGTTGTAGTACAAGGACATGTAAAATCTTGGTACAATATACCCTATCTACATGTAGAGAAAATATTTGTAGAAAAACTAGCTCCGTTATACGTATGTAAAGCTCCGAGATGCCCCATCTGTAGAAAGAGAATGACTAAGAAAGGATTCGGTAAAGGTTACAGCTGCAAAAAATGTCGATATATTGCTCACAACGTGTCTCTTGAATGCACTATAATTACAAGAGATATAGTTGAAGGACTTTATATACCGCCACCAAGCGAACTAAAACATCTTGTTAAACCATTAAAGAGATATGGGAGAGAGCGTTCTACTCATCCTCCACAAATATCGCTTTCTGTAGCTACTGTAAGCACACTTACGGAACCCCTCTATTTCCTATAGAGCACACATTTGTCCCACATATCTGGGTACCCCTCTGTTTCTAGTGAAGAAATTGTATCGTAGATCATGATATATCAGTTGATGGTAGAAGTTGATAACAGATAATGATGTTATGTTAAGCTTGATTATTAATGTGATAGCACAATTATACAAACTTATAATATAATTAATATTATTTTAAGACTATTATATACGATGGTTGTACATCATCTAAGGGGTCTTTATGATTAAAAAAGAACCAAATAATATTACACTCTATGCTTGAACTAGGTATTACTGACCCCTCTGTTTCCTATAGAAAAGTGTTAACAAAATCAAGCTAGGCCCGATCCACAGTAACCCGCCTTTTGTATTCGGTAGCATTTGGCTAAGCGGATTCTCAATCTCTCGCATGGAACTCATAGAGATTGAACCTTACTCTCCGGAGGTTGGCCGTTTCACTGCTCCCATAAACCTCATCAACGGGTTGACCGACCCCCAGTTACCTGGGGATCCTCACCGCATCATCTTCATTGGTTTATGGACATGTCGTTTCTGTGCCAGAGCCCGGAGTTTTACCCCGGCTCCTTACAGAGCTCCGGATCCATGTAGAGGGCGGTGTTTCCTCGGAGCTCTAGGCTCCGTAGCTACCTGTGAATCGGGCCTAGCAAGTAACTGTTTTGTTTTATCGATTAAATGTCTATATCCAGTATACAGACCATAAGGGTTGATAAAAGTGTGGAATATAGTGAACCTTGACACTCAATGTAAGAGTATCCTAAGTGCTAGAATGACTACCGATGTTATATACGCTAGTAGTAGTATTATGTGTGGAGGAATCTTTATCTGTTCTTCTACTTCTTCATAGAATCTAACAAGTCCCACGTAACTTGAGACACCAACAGCTCTACGACCTTTCTTACTCGATCTAGACATAATCTCTTCACCAGATCTCCGATATTTTGTAGAGACTATTTAAACTATTTTAGTAGACATAGAAGCACAGATATATATGGAGTATCTCTGTGGAGAACAAATACTCAACAAGTTTACGGGTTACGATAAGATTGAGGAAGCTCTCAATAACAGACGTTTCATTGTGATAAAATGTAGAGGATTCAAATTCTATGTATTTAAGGGGTTAAAGAAAGACTACATAGTTGCACCTTGCAGATTCTGTACCTGTGACGATTTTGTAGTAAATTATTTGTCCAGAAAAAGAGAAAATCCTTGTTATCATGTTGTAGGATTCAAGATAGCTGAAACAGTCAATAAGGTTGTGGAACTAGAAGTAGATCCAAAAATTTTAGCTAAAATTGTTGAGGAAGTAATATATGATGGATTTTCATCGACTTTGAGAAAGCTATTAAAGGTGCACCAATAATAGCTTAGTAGGTGTTCAGAATTGAAGTGGAGAGGTAGAGTCTATAGATATCTAGAGGATATGGTTAAGAATGACACAAAAGTGCATTTTACTCTTATCGATCCTGAGAAAGTTAGAGAATCAAACGAAATTAGAAAGACCTTGAAATTGGTTGTAGATGCAGGTACTGATGCTATACTAGTGGGTGGAAGTCTCCAGGTATTTAGTGATGATGTTACAGCTATAGCTAAAATAGTTGAAGAATTCGATAAACCTTCAATACTCTTTCCCGGTAGTATAGCAGGTCTCTCTCCCTATGCTGATGCACTTCTATTCATATCGCTACTTAATTCAGATAACATATATTATGTTATTGGTGCACAGATCTCTGCTGCTCCACTTATAAAGAGGTTTGGACTAGAGGTCTTACCTACAGGATACATAGTTATAGGTTCCTTTAATACCTCTGTAAGTTTTATGGGTAGAGCAAGACCTATACCATTAGATAAACCCTCTATAGTTGCAGCATATGCTTTGACAGCCAAATATATGGGAATGAAGTTTGTGTATCTCGAAGCAGGTTCAGGTGCAAAACAACCTGTACCCTCTAGAACTGTCAGTATTGTTAAGAAAGTTGTTGAAGATGTTATGGTTATTGTTGGTGGAGGTATACGAGACAAAGAAGCAGCCAAAGATCTTGCTGAAGCAGGTGCCGATATTATTGTCACAGGCACTATTGTAGAAAAAGATCTTCGAAAAGCTGTAGAAATAATATCGATGCTAAAACATAGATAATATTGTAACTGTTACAATATTGTATTCTATATTTTGTACAACATTATGCTATATAGAGTCCTATTGAAAGGAACCTATATAGGTTAATCCTGTAACAGTTTCCTGATGTTTTCTATATATGGGGGCGTTATAATACCTTTTTCTGTTACAATGGCTGTAACTAGTTCAGGTGGTGTTATATCGAATGAAGGATTATACACAGGAACATTTTCTACTGTTATTATTAGTTTGTTCATTATTTTCCTAACTTCATCAGGGTTACGTTCTTCTATAACTACATCACTTAGTTTAGCGTAAGAATCTATTGTTGAAGTTGGTGCAGCTACGTAGAAAGGTACGTTATGTTTCTTAGCGACTATGGCTACAGTATAGGTACCTATTTTGTTAATTACGTGTCCATCAGGAAGAATTCTATCTGCACCAACTATGACCTTATCCACTAATCCTCTATACATTATGTAGCCAACCATGTTATCTGTTACAAGAGTTACAGGTATACCTTCCTTTATGAGTTCCCAAACAGTTAATCGAGCTCCCTGAAGTACAGGTCTTGTCTCTGTTGCTATAACCTTTATCTTCTTACCTTTATACCATGCAATCCTTATAATAGCTAGAGCTGTACCCATAGCCACAGTAGCTAGAGCACCTGCATTACAGTGAGTTAGAATAGTATCTCCATCTTCTATTAGTTTCTCTCCATACTCACCTATAATTGTATTAACCTTTATATCTGTTTCATATAGCTCTAGAGCTTTATCTACAACAGCTTTTCTAAGTGCTTCAGCATTCGTATAGAATCTGTTTACTATCTCTTCAAGTTGATTTAATGACCAAAAGAGATTATATGCAGTTGGTCTAGTCTTTCTAAGCCTATCTATAGCCTTAAGCAACCTCTTTTGTAGATCTTCAACACTATCTGTAGATGTATTGTAAGCCGTAGAAGCTACAGCTAAAGCTGCTGCTACACCTATTGCCGGTGCTCCTCTTATCTCCATATCCTCTATAGCTCTTGCGACTCTCTCGTAATCATTACTCTCTTCATATATTTCTATCTCTGGTAAAAGTTTCGTATTTAGCCATCTAACTTTCCCATTAACCCATTCAAGAGCTTTTACCTTTATTGGATAAGGTACATGCATGGTTGTTCTACCTAAACATCTATGTGAAGAATTCGATATAAATTAATATCCTGTTAATCACAGTATGCACACATTGTGGTATATAGATGGTTGTAAACACATTTGTGAAATATGTAGAGGGTAAAGCATATCTAGTTAGAGCATCATCTGACCTTAAAGAGAGATTCGGATTATCAGAAGAGAAAGAGGTTCCGTTACCCATTCTTTTGTATCTAGTGTATACAGGTGTTGCTGAGATAGTTAATGAGAAAGGGGAGAGAATAGGGTTTAGAGACTTGGTAAAATCATTAAAGAATGCTAATACATTCTCTATGTTCATAGTACTTTATGACCTTGTTAAGAGAGGAAGGAAGGTCGGTGTTGGAGAGATCCACAACGAGCTTGTGATTATTGATGAGAAGATCAAGATATACGTACTTGATGAAGATTCATACATAGTTGCAGAAGAACTTTACAAAATTGTTGATAGAGCTATTAAGCAGGGCTACAGATTAGTTGTAGCTGTAGTTGATATTAATGGTGAAGTTACATATTATGAAGTTAATAAAACAGACTTTCCTAGAATAGAGAGGAGGTGAAGTTATGCACATATCTTATGAACCTGTACGCGGATTCAGAGACTATATACCACCTGAGAGCGAGCTCTTGACATGGGTATGCCAGACTTTTGCAGAAGTAGTTAAGCGTTTTGGTTATATAGAGGTAAGAACGCCTACTGTAGAGAGTTTCCAAATTTTTGCGCTTAAATCTGGTGAAGAGATAAGGGAATCAATGTTTGTATTCAAAGATAAGGCTGGAAGAGAAGTAGCTCTTAGACCAGAAATAACCCCAAGTATAGTTAGGGTTTACTTAAAGGAATTGAGACATTGGTCAAAGCCCATAAGGATCTACTACATAGGTAATGTGTTTAGATATGATGAACCTCAGTTCGGTAGATACAGAGAGTTTACTCAAGCAGGTGTAGAGATCTTAGGGGGAGATGAAGTATATTATGATGTAGAACTTATCGAACTCCTAGAGGAGTTCTATGACGCTATAGATCTCAGAGACAGAAAGTATAAGGTTAATAATGTGGGTATATTCAGGGAATTAGCTAATAGAGCTGGTATAGAGGATAGTGATGTAGATAGATTTCTTCACTATCTGGATAAAGGTGTATATGATAAGGCAATAGAGCTGTTCATTGCGAAAGGATCATATGAAGAAGCCAAAATATTAGAAATTCTGGCAAAACCTAAGAGCGAATCGCAAGATGCTATGAATGTATTAAGGGAAGTATTGAGCAACACTAAAGACAACAGCAGGATCATGAGACATGTTGAACTACTAGAAAGATACATCGAGATGGTTAGAGGTATAGGTGCTGATGTTATTGTAGAACCATTGTTTGCTAGAGGTATAGCATACTATACAGACATTATATTCGAGGTTGTAGTACCATCAATGAGTATAAGTATAGCTGGTGGAGGTAGATACAACAACTTGACAACAATCTATGGTGGTGAAAATCTCTCGACAACAGGTTTTGCTATAGGTGTTGAAAGAACTATGTTGGCGTTAATGAGCAGAGGGATAAAGAGTGTGCCACTACATGGCAAACGAGTTCTCCTTATACTGCTTGTAGATGACATGAAAGCATTTGCAAAAATATATCGTATTGCAAAAGAGCTTAGAAATAAAGGATTTACTGTTCAGTTAGAGGTGTCTTCATCAGTCAGTAAGCTGAGTAGATGGTTAGAATACGCTTCAAAATATTCATTTAAACATGTCATAATTATCGGTAAGAGGGAAATTGAGAGAAATGTGGTAACAGTTAAGGATATGGAAAGGTGGAGTCAAGAGGAGATAGAGGTAGATAGACTCTTAGAAAAGCTTATCGAAAAAGAATAGGATTACCAATTATGTAGTAATATTTCGCTATCTCACTGAAGAGACCCTATATTTCAGAGGCGACTAGAGGTAATATTGAACTTATACCTCTATTTTGTTGTGGGTGCTCAAAATGTGTTGTGTAGATAGAGAATTTAAGCAAGTAATTGTTGTGAGAACCGATATAAAGATGAGTAAAGGGAAGCTAGCAGTACAGGTTGCACATGCAGCTGTAGAAGCTGTTGTTAAATGTATTGAGGATATTCGATGTCGTAGAAATGTTGAATTATGGAGATCACAAGGCCAGAAGAAGATTGTGGTAAAGGTTAACTCTATTGATGAATTGCTTAAGATAAAAAAGCTTGCTGAAGAACACGGTATTGTAACTGCTTTAATAGCTGATGCGGGATTGACAGAACTTCCACCAGGAACGGTCACAGCTCTCGGTGTAGGTCCAGCTTCTTCAGAATCTATTGATAGAGTTACAGGATCTCTACCTCTACTTTAATGGAGATTCACATGATTAAGCATCTTGTGTCGAAGCACTTTCTTGATATAGCTTTAGGTATGTACACATATACGTATCCCGAAGCTAGTGATATGGAAATAGAGGTTTCGATACCTAGATCATATGGATTTATGGTGTATGAGATAGTTAATGGGATTGGTCTAGATGTTCTAAGTAGAGATTACGGATCTGTTGATTTATGTCACAATAAATACATATATGTGGTGAAGAAAATCAATGTGGATAGCTATACACTATGTAGATTACTTAAGAAGAGACTCAGATGCAGATCTTCTGAAATACTAGGTTTGAAAGATACTGAAGCTGTAGCACACCAAATTGTGATACTGTATGGATGTAGAGCTCCTGTCAAAGAGCTGAGATTAGAAATGAAAGAAAGGTATATCGAGGCATTTCTATGGCAATGCGATACTGAAGTTATACACAATGGTAACAAGTTTATGATAAAGTTGTCAGTGGATCCAGATAATGTAAATGTAATTATGGATAGACTAGATGTTGTGAAGAAATACGGGGGAAGGTTTCTAAATTTCTTCGGTTACCAACGGTTCGGATCAAGAAGACCTATAACACATATGTTAGGCAAACTTTTGGTTAAAAAGAATTGGGATTTATTTATTGAGATACTGTGTAAATATTCATTTTCTACACAATATCTAGTTGCCAACAAAAGAGGATATACTTTCTGTAATCTTCGGTACAGATATGAAGATCCTTTAACATTCATAAAGAAGGCAATACCTAGGGACTACCTCAGATTGTTTATTGAGGCATATCAGTCATACCTATTCAATGTGGTACTATCGAAGCTATGGATAGAGATGTTAAGTAATAGAAGTATAGAAAACACATTAAGTGTTATGAATAGTACCTATAGATATATGCCTATAGTTGGGAGTAGGATTAACATTCAGCAGCCAGGCATCAAGGAGGTGGCTGAAGAAGTTCTTGATGTCGAGGGCATAGAACCTAAGGACTTTATATTGAAGGAGCTAGGAATAGAGTCTAGAGGAGATTTTAGAGAAAGCATAGCGTATGCTAGAGATATTTGTGTAGATTCTGAAAGAAATGAGATAAAAATTAGTTTCATACTAGATAGAGGAAGTTATGCTTCGATTTTTATACGTGAAATAGTTAGGTCGAATCCTCTACTAGTTACATAAATTGTTGTACTACGGAGATAATCTCTTCTTATCTCTCGGGAATAACGTTACTTCTTTAACATTGGTTCTACCTGTAAGTAACAATAAGAATCTTGCTAATCCAAGTCCCCAACCGGCATGAGGAGGCATTCCATAGTCAAACCACTTTATGAAGTACTGGAAGTTATCGGGATTGAGTCCCCTACTTTTTAGAGCTTCTATAAGCATTTCTCTAACATGGATTCTGGAACTACCGGAGGCAAGCTCTAGATGTTGCCATATGAGGTCAAAGCTTTCGCTCAATTCTGGAGCACTATCTTTTGGTTTGGTATAGAATGCCCTTGTTTTTGTCGGAAACTCTATTACAAAGTATAGTGGAGACGCTATTTCTGATGACAGGATCCTTAGTTCGGGAGTTCCTAGATCGTCGCCAAACTTTATATCCAGTCCTTTTCTTCTCAATATATCGAGAGCTTCTGTGTAGGGTATTCTAGGGAAAGGAATAGATACTTCAGGCAAGCTATGCCTAAGGATCTTCAAATCTTCTGCATTTTCTTTTTCAACGGATTTGAATACTGTGTAAACTAATTCTTCAAGTATTGACATAACATCTCTATAATCGAGAAAAGCTGCCTCTATATCAACACTTATGAACTCTGATAAATGATATGGTGTATCACTTTCTTCAGCCCTCCATGCATGCCCTATTTCGAATACGCGTTCAAGTGATGCTGCCAGTAGTTCCTTATATAGTTGTGGACTTTGAGCTAGAAAAGCTTCTTTCCCAAAGTATATGACTGGAAACAGATTTGCACCTCCTTCTGTAGCTGTAGCTATAATTTTCGGTGTAAATACTTCTACGAAACCTTTAGATATTAGTACGTTACGTATAGTTCTGATAGCGGTATTCATTATCATTACTATTGCACGCATCTCAGCTCTTCTGAGATCTAGTACACGTTCCCTTAGCCTAGTGTCTAGATCTGCTTTAACCTTACCACTTACATCTAGAGGTAGAGGGGATATAGCTTTGTTCAGTATGTTTATTTGTATAGGTACTACCTCTACACCTCTAGGAGCCCTAGGATCTTCTTTAACGGTACCTTTCACCTGTAGCACAGTTTCAAAAGTGAGATCTTGTATTGATGCAAGGATATCACTAGATACTGAATCTTTCGATATAGTTATCTGTATATAGCCACTACCATCTCTAAGTACAATAAACTTTTTGCCCCCCAAATCTCTAATCTGGTGAACCCATCCAGCTAAGATTATCTCCTTTCCTACTAGTTCTTTAGTTACATCTACACATCTGTGTGTCTTATACCGAGATGTCATGAGAGTATTACCTACGACCTTACTTAATATGTGCAATAATCACTATATACTGAGAAGATTGATCCTCAAGGTTATAACTGTTCATGAGTCAAGCGCAATCCTACAACAGTTCAAGTATTTAAAAACATTCTATGATATAATGGTTACTCAAGCCTGTTAATCACATTATTAATTTTAAATTGTAACTAAAAGCTTCAAGATAAAAACTCATGGATTAATAGAGCGAGATAAATGCTCAGTATTCAGTAGAACGTGGACAGTTGATATGCATTGTAGAAAGCCTTTGTGATAAAGTATAAATATTGTGTATCCAGAAGGATCAATATGCTATTTGGTGAAACATCATGAACATTGTTGATAGTTTGAGGGGTAGAGATCTTCTATCTATAGCAGATTGTTCTAAAGTAGAGTTAGAAAAATTGGTAAATCTCAGCTTCGAGTTGAAGGACAGGTTCTACAAAGGTGAAGCAATAATCCCTATACTATCTGGAAAAGTACTAGCACTGATATTCGAGAAACATAGTACGCGTACGCGTGTAAGTTTGCAGGTTGCTATGCATCAACTTGGAGGTACATCTCTATATCTATCATCTCAAGAACTTCAACTAGCTAGAGGAGAACCTATAAAAGATACTGCTAGAGTTTTAGAGCGTTATGTAGATGGTATAGTGGCTAGGGTCTATAAACATGAAAATCTAGTTGAACTAGCGGAATATTCTAGTAAACCGGTAATAAATGCGTTAAGCAATATTGAGCATCCTCTTCAAGCGATAGCTGATGTAATGACTATTATTGAAACTAAAGGAAAGATAGTAGACCTCAAGATAGTGTTTATAGGAGATGGAAGTGATAACGTTCTTCACAGCTTTATGCTAGCTATAGCAATGCTCGGTGGAAAACTGTATATAGCTTCTCCTAAAGGTTATGAACCACGTAGCGAAATATTGAGTATGGCTTATGAAATAGCTACTGAAACAGGTGCCGAAATAAATATAGTTAGAGATCCTATAGAGGCGGTAA
Organism: Ignisphaera sp.; assembly: GCA_038831005.1. Classification (NCBI taxonomy): domain Archaea; kingdom Thermoproteati; phylum Thermoproteota; class Thermoprotei; order Desulfurococcales; family Desulfurococcaceae; genus Ignisphaera; species Ignisphaera sp. Next base: position 208,790 of record JAWBKZ010000003.1, on the reverse strand, counting down.
AAGATGCTGATGTCATATATACTGATGTGTGGATTAGTATGGGTCAAGAATCAGAACGTGACAAAAGAATTAAAGATCTAAAACCTTATCAAGTTAATACACAACTTGTTTCTCATGCTAAAAAAGATTACATATTTATGCATTGTTTACCAGCACATAGAGGTGAAGAAGTTACTGATGATGTTATAGAGTCAAAGAATTCTGTAGTATGGTTACAGGCAGAGAATCGATTACATACGGCTAAAGCCGTTCTAGCTTGTATTTTAAGTTGAAGAGCGTTTCACTCTACGTATCTTTTTCTTTTTCCTTCTTTTCCTCTTCCTTTTTTTACTACTTTTAGTAGACCTCCTTCTACTTCTTGATGGTATGCTTTTTGATATAAGTTCTTCTACTTTAACATAGAAAATACCTTCATCAACCTCTATAGCTAATGCAGCTACTTTTGATTGATTTAATATTCTTATTGGGCTATAGAACATGTAGAGTTCATCATGTGAAAGATCGTGTGAGAGAATAGATGTACTGTTTTGATTAGGTTTTAGTATTATCTCACCTATTTCTAATTGAAATTCTTGAGGTTTCAGTTGTGTAAATAGGTGTATGCGTTTCACTCTTGATATATATGGAAAATTCAGAACATTATCAGATCTAATTGATGTATACATAGCTTCATAACCAATACCATTAACCTTAACAATAGCTCTTGCTAAGGGATAATGTTTTGATGAACTTAAGCTTGTAAGCCATGATAGGAATAGATCTTCGTCACTTACTAAACTTGATATGAAGTCCTTAGACTGCACTACAGTTTCTACGTTATCTCTTCTGTATAGTGTTATAATACACACATCCGGTATCTCTATATCGTAGGGCTTATAGTACTCGATTACTATTGTATCATTGTTATTTTTACTCATTTTTTGTACCCTATCTTTCTTAAGAATTGATATCGCTCTTTTTTATCTTCCTCATTTTCGATACCTAAAGGTGGATGTCCATCTACTACACCTATGATGCCTCTACCTTGATTCGTTTCAGCCACAATTACTTGAAGAGAATTAGCTGTAGCAACATAAATTCTCACAACCTCTTGCACATTCTTAAGAGCATTCAATATATTTATAGGCCACGCATTTTTTATGTAGAGCACAAATACATGTCCTGCACCAATTTTCTTAGCTACATCTATTGCAAGCTTAACAAGTTCTTCTTCATTACCTTCATATCTCACCAATCTCTTACCACTAGCTTCATTAAAAGCTAATCCAAACCTCATGTTAGGAACAGATGTTACAAGAACTTCGTAGATATCTTCGACAGTCTTTATAAAGTGGCTCTGTCCTATAATCACATTACATCCAGAAGGTATAGGAACATCTACTACCTCTAGCTTGATTTGAGTCATTTGGCTTACACCCTATATATTCCCTATGATCTAGTTTTATTAACTACTACTGTAACGCTTATATATTGTTAGCGTAGTTCATGTTTAGACTACAATCAAGATCAGTTCAATAGATAAGCATAAATCATCATATCACGGTAATAGATATGGATATAGAGGTCACTACTCAGATATGTATTGATTATAAATCTAGGTGTGCTCATATAAAGATATATAATCATGAAGGAAGAAACACACATGACAAAAAGTACTGTGGAATTGAATTAATTAACATAGAAGGAATTACAAGGATACCTATGAAAGATATAGCTACGCAAATGATGTGTATTAATGTTGAAACAAGTGACATAAGGATTGTGCAAGTAGGTTCGATCTTGAGGGTGGAATCTGATAGCAATATAGCGAAATCATTGAATATATGAACATTGATAACACGTATAGAACATCCATGGATAACATTAGTTATAGAACTATAAACACGAAGATCTAAATTAAATCATGTCGGTAACTATGTGGTCTAGATTACAAGGTCATTACTGATGCTGTATGGATTTAATCTATGAACCTAGATGAAACAGCATGAAGGCTTAAGGTGTCCACACTAATTTAACTCATATAGTACATGGTGTGAAATTTATGAACAAACTAACCAGATTTTTGAACACATTAAAACTCTTTGGATTTGTTATCTTGGATTCTAAAAACATAGATATAGTAGATATGTTAAAAAATTCTGGGCTATTGCAGTTATTCCATATACGTAGACTAAACGGATATACGATACTTGGAATAGATTCCGAGGCATGCGAAAAGGAATGTGATCTCAATTGTAGAGATGGTAATGGCAAGAGGATCAGAAAATGCTATGGAGAATGTATCGATAGATGTGTTATGGATGAATTAAATAACATCATTAGATCGATATCGAGAATGTTTCAGTGATTCTATCAGTAATCTATATGCGACGCGATTTCTCTAAATTAGATTATATAATAACTCTATAATTTGTTAGATAGATGTTGCTACACCTTAATACTTTTAAGCTTTTTTACTCGGTGAAACAATAAGCATAAATAATGCTTCACGCAATGGTTTAGATAAATTATAACATCCATAACCTTGTTCAATAAGACCTTTATCTATAAGCTTCCTTATCACTGATCTAGGATCGTCTACTTTATACAGAGCCTTCAGCTCTCTTATAGAGATAATAGTACCTACGGATACATTTTGGAGAAAGTAGTCGAGTACTTTTTTCTCGTCTTCTTCAAGACCTTGGACAATTTGTAGAATGTCTTTGCTAAGATACTTAGATATCTTATCTATTAGTTCGTATTTACTCATAGTGTATTCAAACCTTCCTAATCAAAATACTTAATACACAGTAACTAATTATTAAATCTCAATCAAAATCGATAAATAGTTGTTAAACACAATGCGCTAGTGTGTAGATATGAATGACGATTTTTAAGGTAGAGGATTTTTCACTCACATAACTGTTTAGTAGGTTTATATAGGGTTTTTTAGTCTAGTCAATTAATTAATTATAGAAATATTTATAAATAGTACATAACCAAATCTCTCTGGAACTAAAATGGAGGCCTCATTACTAGAAAAAAAGGTGTTAGTATATGGGAAACATATTGTAGGAGATCTCTATGAATGTGAAGAAGATAAGCTAAATGATGTATTGTATCTCGTAAATCTAGTGAGAGAAGCAGCAATTGTTGGTAACATGACATTACTTGATATAAAATCCTGGAAAATAGGGTTTGGCGTTAGCGTGTTTGGTATTGTGTTGGAGAGTCACATATCTATACATACTTGGCCTGAATACTCGTTTGCCACGGTTGATGTATATAGTTGTGGTACTCATACAGATCCAGAAAAAGCATTCAACTTTATAGCATCATCATTAAGGCCTAAGCGTGTAGAAAAAAGGATTGTCTTACGAAACTATGAATTAGAGGAATATTGAGTATAATTGCTACCCTAATGTTAGATAATAGGTATTCATATCCATAGGGTTTTCATGTCGATCTATACAGTTTCTTTCGTTATCATTGTATTCAGAGTAATATCATATATACGATTTAGTATAGAGAATGATGTGAACCTGAGACATTATTGTATGCTTTATGGAATTAAGGTCTAGTACTTTAATTGTCTAAAGGATAGCACAAGATATGTAGTTGAATATAGAGGATTTACGGATTTCTATGGAATTACTAAGGATTAAATGAACATCAATCTTTCTTGTAATGAAACAGAATCTGCAGAGAGCTTATCTGACTTCAATGACCTCTACTTTCATCCATGATATATAGTCCTTAAGTCTCTCTAGAGCTTTCTCTACATCTTGCTTGAAGTCTTTCAATGGTATATCACCGTTATATATCTTTATGTAGATGAAGTTGTCTATAAAGCTCTTCTTTATATCGTATTTACATAACTCAGGTATACAAAAACTATCTATGAGCCTAACCAAGTCATTAAGACGTTCACTCTCTTTAAGTAAAACAAATATGTTGATATATTTCTCTTTCTTAACATTCTTAACATTTTGAGTAGACATAGATGATGCACCTTGTTGTCTGACGATCAGCAAGTAGCACTATTATATACTAAGAATAATAACTGTTTCAGTTATCAGCTAATACGTTTCAGAACTTGGCAAATTCATCACCTATCAGATTTCGGGTAGATTCATCAACTCTAATTTAAGTACAAGTGCATACGGGGATTTACAGATTTTAGTTCGATTATGCGTTACATAGATCTTAAATTAAATTAGTTATTAAGTGTTCATGGTTAAGAAGCACATTCTTCATTACGAAAAGATCGAATCATCATCTTCTATATTTTTCTAAAAGTACGTAAGATGATATTGATACTCCTAATAGTAGAAGAAGATTAACTAGATTGAAACCTTCGTTATGTTTAATCATAATTATAGCGAATAAAATCACCATTACTAAGTTAAATAGAATTATTTTGTTGCGAAGTTCGTTTAATATCATGGTATCAACCTGAGTTTTGTAACACCACCTAATAGTTTCGATAAACCATAAGATGCTGACATGAGTAACGAGATATATAATAGAGATGAAATGATTTCTACATATGAGGTGTAAGTAAGTATATCCATAATATCGCCTACGGTATTTGGATGTAGTTCATATATATTGATAGGATACAAATGTTCTGTAGATGGTTCTAGTTCCTCTAAAGAACGTACCTCAAACCTTAAATATATGGTGTGGATCCCTGGCGATAGTGGAATTACGTATGTATTTCCTGGAACATTGTACCATATCCAACTATATGCTTTGTATTTTGTTAAATCATCTATACTTATTGTATTGTTTATAGATACTAGATCTATTTTGTATTGATCTACTATAGAGAGATAGAGACTTCCATGTGATGGAAGCTCAACCTTAAAAGAGATGGAGTTACTTTCTATTTCTGATATCTCTAGGAAATGTGGTTGAGGCGCCGCATGTATAGTCATGCCTTTTCTATAGTAGAGTAATCCTCTAATTGATACATCTATTCTGCACATACTTAATGTAGACCGATCTAAACATAGATTTGATAGAATGACGTTTGTTAAGTTCGTATAGAATCTATGACTAGATGCATCAAAATATAATGTTGATGGTTTTTCTAAGTACTTTTTACTGACTATTAGAAGCATATGTCCATTAGGTGCAAGTTTTGCTGGACCCACATATTTATCCTCTACTTCAAGACCCACATACCCTTCTAGAACTCTATAGCCTAGATCAGTAACAACATTACCGTATATTATGGTGACATCTAGAAATGAATGTGAAACCGGTGTAGACAGAATTGATACGAAATTCGGATACAAGGGTAAAGCTAAATAAAGCACAAGTGTAAATGATAGAAGGAATGCACCTGCACTTCTAGCTATTCTGAATGGTATAGCCATTAATGTTATACCTAACGATGAAAGTACCCCAATATTATGATAAACCAGTAAGGCGAGGAAGTACATGAGCAGTAACGCATATAGTGATGCCGTAATGATGTTTATACCTATCGACAGAAGTCTAGATAGACCCGGAATAACTTTCAATATATAGTCTTTCAATATACTTAAAACAGTTATGAGGGTTGTTCTATACATTATCAGACCTCTAACTGTATGTATATAATATGTCCAATTACCTCCTAGCGTATGTCTTAAGTAGTCAGCAAAACTTATGATACTATCTATGGTTGTAGAAAGAATGGCTACAAAGAATGCATCATTTATCAATCTAGGGCCCCATCTCTTGAGCCCAGTTATGGGTATAGGTAAAGCATAAATGAGAACACCTAGATAGAATGTAAGAATTGATAAATAAAATGATGTTAGAAGTAGATGCATTATAACACCTATTGATGTTAAGGTAGTTCAGGTACAGGGGCTTTTGGCAGTACATTTCCGATGGCTGAAGATATGTACGATATTAACCAAAAGATAGAGGTCCCAATAGCAACCCAAAAGGCGCCCCAAATAGCGTCTTCTATTAAACCTTGTCCTACTCTTCTAATTTTGCCTGAAGGTATGGGGGATCCCTTGATAGCCCATCCAATTATCCACGTTAATAGGAATAACATCCACGAAATTACAACTATTTTTCCTATTAGGTCTCTAATTAGTTCCACTATATCCATTGTCTCCCACAATACTGATTCAGTATATAAAGTGTAGCTGTGCTATAGTTTGATGGATGCTATAAGGAATTGTGATGATGTTAATAATTATTCTGTATTTCTCCAATATCTTGCAGTCCTTAAGAATGTCTTTTCCTGATCTATGATATTCATTATTAGTGTATTAAGATCTGAAGACTTAGCTATAATACGTTTTGCGGTCTCAGTACCTATACCAATACCTCGAAGAGCTATAATTCCTGCCACTCCATGGTTCATAATGAAATCTACTAGTTTCCGATGTCTATCTAAAGCTTCTTTTTCGATTTGTAGAAACTTAATATTTTCGTGGCTACTTCTCTTAAGTTTTTCAAACACTCTCTTGAGTAAGCGTGTTTCATCAGCTTGATTAACTAATGTTATAGCCATGGATCCACAGTAGGGACATACTATAGAGCAAGAGAATAACGAATTACACGAATTTAGCTTCTCTTTCAAGTTTATATTCCATGTATTGTAGCAAGAGGTGCAAAACAATTTGATTTCGGTTTCAAGGAGCCTTCTCTTGACGATTTCGATTATAGTTTCGCGAGGAAGTATTGAATATTTGACTAAGGTTCTGAATACGCCTAATGCAGTAATTTCCTCAATAAATGGTGATGCCTTTGAAGAGACTATTATTTTGACTTTGATTTTACCATTAACAAAATTTTGAAGAAATCTTAAAAGCTCATCTATATCGATTTTCTCTACATAAAGTTCTCTTAAAGCCTCTGAAACAACAATATCAATGTTAGATAAACCTTCAATAATTCTTTTCACGTTAGTTGCTTCAACTTCCTTACCTATGATGCCTAGTTTCTTAGCGACATTTACTAGCCTCCATTTAAACAAAGAACTGCTCTTAACTACGTTCTTAATAATTTCTGTTACTTCATCAGGGGCTCTAGCTATTTGATGAAGCCTCTTAAAAATCTTGATTAAGTCGTCCTTGCCAAGTAGACTATTGATGAGGAGAACCGTACCTAACTGATGCGATTTATATGCTACTGATACACCTAATTCATATTTTATTAGATACTCTATCAATAGGGAAAAAGCTTCTGAGGCTTTCGTACCTAGGCATGTATAGAAGGCAAGTAATGACGTATTCTCTTTTTGTACACGAAATAATTCTACAATAATAGCGTCATCCCTAGGGTATATTCGGCAAATCTTTTCTCTATTCTTTTTAAAGAATTCTCTTATGACCTCATTGGCTTTATACTCATCCATTAACTTATCTACACAAATATCGGTATCACAGGTACAGAATCTTCTGGCAAAGGCACATACTTCACGTGCAACATTTCTATGAACCGGTATAGTTTCGCCAATCCATTTAGGTAGAACCTCTTTATCAGATGATTCTATGGGTAAAACTACCACCTCTCTCTTCTCGGTATCAACTCTGACTATCTTCCATAACCTACCCGCCAAAACAATAACATCATCTTCATTACACGTTAATGCAAATTCTTCATCAAGTAATCCCATAGTTTTTCTATCTAGGAGAGATTTAGCTTCGTAATGATTAGTGTCGGGAATCATGTTTGTTGATACATAATATATAAGTCCCCTCTTAGTGTATGCACATTCTCTACTTTTACACTTGATCATACCAATTGTGTTGAGGAAATCTATTACAGCTTCAAACTGTGATAACGTCATAGAGTTGAACGGCATAGCTTTTGTAATTATTCTCCATATCTCCTCTATATTAGCATGTCTTCTCTCTAGAATTATACCTACTATTTGATGAGCAAGTACGTCAAGTGGTGCCAAGTGATAGTTTAAACGTTCTAGGAAACCTCTCATGGCTCTACGAGATATAATTAAGGATTCCATTAGCTCTGTCACAAGTGGTGGAACCACTATAATTCCTCTAGATATAGCTTGTTCTCGATGTCCAGATCTACCAACTCTTTGAATAAGTTTTAATGCTTGTCTAGGAGACATGTACTGTATAACCATATCTACACCACCTACATCTATACCTAATTCGAGACTAGAGGTAGCAACGACGACATGTAGGTTTCCTCTTTTGAACATCCCTTCAACCAATTCTCTTATATCTCTAGATAAGGAACTATGATGCAAGGCTATATCATTCTTACCTAAACACTTAGATAGGCTATAACCAAGTTCTTCTGCCATGACACGTGTGTTAGCAAACAAAAGCACTTGTCCAGGGACTTCAGTACCTAAGATTTTGTTACATAAGAATGATACAACATTATCAGTATCAAATACACCATCACTGTATGAATTATCTGAAACCATCACCTCTATATCATATTTCTTAGCACCTTTAACGTACACTATATCGTATCTTCTGCCCGAGAAAAAGTAATGAGCAATGGAATCCACATTCCCTAATGGAGAAGAAATGAGCAATCTTCTCACATGTCTACCGACAATTTCATCGAGTCTCTCAAGAGCTACAGCAAGTTCTGCTCCTCGTTTGTTCGGTAAAATATCTTGAGCTTCGTCTACTACAACGGCATACAGTCTGCGGAAGTTATCTCTTATTCTATCCTTAATTAACAATATTTGGAGACTTTCTGGAGTAGTAATCAATATACTAGGTGGATTCTTTAGAACTCTTTTTCTAGCACTTGGAGAAGTATCACCGTGCCATATACCTACATTTAGCTTAAAAATCGATGCAATCCGTTCAATTCTACGATATATATCTCTATTTAGAGCTCTCAAAGGAGTTATGTAAAGTACTTTAATACCACTACTATCATTCATACCTTTTAATGTTAACTTATACATAAGGGGCAAAAAAGCAGCTTCAGTCTTACCACTACCTGTAGGAGCAACTATTATTACATCTAGATCGTGACCTAGTATCCTCGGTATCGCAATTTTTTGAACAAGAGTTGGAGAATCGAATCCCACAATATTTAACAATCGTTTAATACCATCTTCTCCCAGAACTTCCATCATATTCTATCATCTCTTATACTTAAATGGTGTAAACATCGTAGCTAATGTATTTGTATTTACCTACTTTACACGATATGATATACAGATAATAAGCTAATTTCCTTATTATCTTCCGTACGGATTATTAAGGTACAGAATGATTTTATAGTATTTGTGACCATTATATAGAGATGACCTGGGGTTCAAATATATGATCCTTGAAAAAGCTAAATATAGCTTTCTGTTCCTCTATCCAGCTATATATGGTCCTTGTTTACTCTGTATCTTCTCCCACATTGTTAATGGTTACGTTAACACTACGCTAGATATATTCTTCAAAATGGGTATCTGGAGTAGAGTTATCAATATATTGATGTCCTTATCAATGAATATTAAGTGTACAGTTTTACTGTTTATCTTAATATTTGTCGAAACACTTCGAATATCTATACTAAATACAAGATCAGTATTGCTGTTTGAATCCGTTTTATTGATACCTTATTTATGGTGTATAGAGGTGGTGTTTATACACATTGTGATATCCTATGCGCTGCTGAAGATTGCAGACAAATGTGTCTCAAGTAATGATAACCAAATATGCTTATCGTTAAGTAGAGAATGTGATTCAGAACCTAAATCTCGTGGATTAATCATATTTATTTCAGGGATTTGCCTAGGTATTCACATACTGTACTCTTACATAATACCTGTAAACATTGCTACAGTAGCGATCTACATAACTCTTATGGTAATATGTTATCGATTAAGTTGCATATCAAAAAACTATGGCATTGAAATACTATTGTCTGCAATACCACCTTTTGGAATACTCATTCCACGGTACACTAAAGAATGTGAAAACAGTCACACTCTAAAAAGGTTGGGCTAGAAAGTCGTTAAGGTGTGCTAAGAACGAAAGATATAAAAGTTTGCTATTTTGTCTTATGTTATCAAGCGTTATAATCACGTATTTAGAGCAATTTGTGAATTGGTGGAAATCATGTTTGATGAGGAGGTTACAAGTGAGGTAATCGAAGAAGAAAGTAGAAGAGAAGAGGCAGACTACCTAGGAGAGGAGGAGATCGATATAGGAAACATAAGTGTATCAGAGATCGAGTTATTTCTAACTAGAGCTGAAATATGGAATGGACTTTTACAGAATAGAATAACTATTAATGAAGCCCTAGATTCGTTTCCATCATCCAAATCATTGCAAGAGACAACAAAAAAGGTATCAAAGAGATCGCGTAAAAGAAAATCTTAAGCTTTTTCTACTTCTATATTATTACTAACAAGTATTTCTAAAACTTCATCTAGCGATATAGATCTATCTAAAATAACCTCAACCATTCTTGTTTCATCTATCTTAATCAATTTTATTTTGTCTATAAGAACCCTCTTTCTGATAATATCACTTACATTCTTTTTAGGTGTTAGGTATTCCTTAAATTTCTTCTTCATGATGTTATAGAATGTATCAAAATAATTAATCATACGTATGGCATCTTCAACATCTTCCTCACCTTTATTCAAGCTTCTCTGCAATATATTGAGGATTTCAACAACATCTTCAGCAAACATTACTAATGCCACGTAGTCACCGATAGTTTTATATACTTTAACTTTTTTAGTCATGAATCTTCACTCAAATGATTTATGATATACTTAATAAATTGTAACAATTTTAAAGTTTGTAAAAAAAGAGAAGTAGTGGTGTCCCAATGAGTGTGAAAGCAGTTTATCCAAGTGGAGTAGTATTTAAAAAGATTATGGTAGCGCTTAAAGGAGTAGTTGATCAAGTGCCTATGTTCTTTAGTTTAGAGGGTTTTATTATAGAGGCATTAAGTCCAGATAAAGTCACAATGGTTGTTTTCGAGCTTCCTTCAACAGCTTTTGAGGAATATACTGTTACAGGTAATGTTAGTATAGTAGCTGATAGAGATGAATATATTAAAGCATTTAGAAGAGCATCAAAACGGGATAGAGTTGTATTTGAGTATCTTGAAGGTTCTAGAGAACTCAAGATTAAGATACTAAATGTAAGGTCGGGTATTGAGAGAGAGCATGCAGTATCGCTATCAGAAATAGGTTTCGAAAGATTAGGCGAAATTAATATATCTTACGAAGTCCAGGCATCGTTACCCACATCAGAACTGGTGGAGGTCATAAAGGATGTAGTGTTAGTTGGAGATGAGATAATGTTTGTGTATTCGTCAGATATGAACGCTTTAAAGGTGTCGGGACACGGTGAGCTAGCGGAATACACTACAGTATTAAGGCAGTTTCAACCATTAACGTATTTGGAATCATCTATAGGGAGTGTCATAGTAAAGTATGGTGTAGAGCATCTTAAATCATTGTCAAAGTTACTGGATTTAGCTGATGACTGTACAATAGCTTTTGGTCCTGAGAAGCCTCTGAAGATTTCATTAAATGTTGCTGGTGGAGGAAAGATTACTGCATGGATAGCCCCAAGAGGTTGAATTAATGACAGGTAAGTAGGTAACTAAGTTGTAGGATCTGAGGATATAGACATGTATATTGAAGTAGTTAAGATTGATGGCAAAGGAAGAATAACTATACCATCGTATGCAAGACTCATTCTGGATATTAGTGAAGGAAGTAACGTTATTATGAATGTAGATGAAGATAGGAAAGTTATAGAGATAAGAATGCTTCGAGATAAAGTAATTGAATGTTTAGGCATCATCACTAGAGACGATATGGTGAGGCTGATTAGCGGAGTAGATCTTATTAGTGTTAAATGTGTATGCGAAGACATTCAAAACTGTAGTCTATATAGGTGTAACATTTTATTGAAGAATCCAGATAATGTTGAACAGACCATGCTTAGCTCTACTAAATCTGTTAATTGTACTGAAATCTAGATGGTAATTTATAACCATAATACTATAAATAGTATTAGTACTGTGCAGATCTACTATAGAGTGTGGGTGAGGTTAATGAATTTGAGAACTGTATTCCTTGATGCAAGGCTGTGGCGATATATATTAAGAGAGCTTTCACAATTCGTGGAGTCGGTCGGAATAAGGTTCCATCCTTCTGAAGGTGCACGTCTTAAAGCTATGGATCCTAGTCATGTTGTGCTTGTAGATCTATCTATACCTTCTTCAGCATTTGAAGAATATAACGTAAATGAAGAGTCCACTCTAATAATACCATTAGAACCTGTATCGAAGGTTTTACGTAGAGCTGGAAGAGGCGATAAACTAATGATTACAAGTGACGGTCTAAAACTCACTATAGGTCTCGTATCTAGAGGAAATACAGAGAGGATCTTTACATTACCTCTTCTCTCAGGAAGTTATGAAGAAATACCGGAACTATCACTGGAATTCGATGTCCAGGCAAAGACTACAGGAATTACATTGGCATCATCTTTGAGTATTCTAGAGGATGTAGGTGAAATTCTAAAGATAAAGGTCTATAAAGAAGGTATATCACTTATATCTACGTCGGAGCTTGGTGAAGCAGAGATAGCGTTAACAATACCTGCAGGAACGTTAATAGATTATCAATCTCTACAAGATATCGAAGAATTTATCAATGCTTATTCTATGGAGTATTTATCGATATTATCAACGATATCTAGGATAGCGGAAATCGTCACTATTAAGTTAGGTAGGGATATGCCTTGTGAATTCGATTTAGATCTTATCTCAGGCTCCATAATGAAACTCTACGTGGCACCAAGATCAGAATAAGGGACGAACCATAGACACAAAAACATTAGGTATAATTACGAATCTTGTAAAGGAATTCTATATAAAAAATGATCTAGTATTTCCTCAAGATTTCTATCTTAGGGAAATAGCCCTACAACCATTCAATAGTGAAACATATCTGCGTCACTTATCTTTCTCATCACTTTCAGAACTGAAGAAACATATAATTGATGTTATTCCAAGGCATCTTTACTATTCTTCAGCTCGTTATAGAGAACCTGCAAATCCTATTATGGATGAAAAAAAGTGGTTAGGAAGCGATCTAGTGTTCGATATTGATGCTAATGAAATATCCGAATGTCAAGAAAGTGGTAAGTATGTTCAGATGAAGTTCTGTAGGAAATGCGGTTTCTACATTCAACAGTTAGACGTTAAATCGTGTCCACAATGTGGAGAAGAACTAAGCAAATTTGAACATATCGAGCCAGAGTGTATCAATATAGCTAAAGAACATGTTGCAAAGCTTATCGATATACTTGAAAACGATTTAGGCTTTACTAAGATAATCACAACGTTTTCGGGTCATAGAGGATTCCATGTGATTGTAGAACTTGGTGAACCATATAGTTACATGTCCCCAGATGAAAGGCGCGAAATAGTATCTTACATAAAAGTCGATGATTATCAGTTGAAAGCATTCATAGATCAAATAATTAAGAAGTCAAAGAAGTACGTGGTGCTTCCACCAAGAGTTACTGATGGTGGTATAAGAAGACGAATAGCAAGATATCTAGCTAATTATGTAGACGAAGAGATTAGAGAATTCATAATGGGATCCAAATCCGTACTGAATTTTGAAGTAGCACAAAAAGTTTATGAATATCTAATACAACATTTAAATGATGTAGCTAAGGCTATTTCAGTCTGTATAGATGCTAAGGTCACAATAGATATTACGCATTTAATTAGAGTCTCAAATAGTGTAAATGGAAAAACGGGTTGGAGAGTGATTCAAATTAACAACGCAGATGTATATGCTTTTGAGCTATCACCTCATAACCTATCGGCCTCTGACGTTAAACTTAAGATAAGATTCCTAACCTCTATACCGCGAGTAACGGTAATAGACGAAGAATTCAGTTTTAAGAAAGGTGAGGAAGCTTCTCTTGAGTATCCATATGCATCATACTTTGTATATAAAGGTCTAGCATCAATAGTTAATGTAGTTAGGTGATAATGTGTCTAAGCATGATATAAACATCTTGTATAAATTAATTGAGGATATCTTATTTAGAGATGTTGATATCGAGAATGTGTACAAATCACTAGTAGAGATAAATGATATGGTTATAATATTCAATGGATGGTGTTTATCTAATGTACATGACCCAATATACTATAGTATATGTAATGAAAATCTTAAGTTAATAGATGAAGTTATAGATAGCGTTCTAAAGTTTTTAGAAACAAGGTTTATCGAAGGAAAAATAATATCAGGCAATGATGTTCTTTCTAAGCTCTACAATCTATTCTTAAGCACTTACAATAATTTAAAGAACATTGTTCAGAATTCAATTATAATACATGGTGAAAAAGTTTTATGCAAGATATTGAAACCTATATCGATATCCGACATAGTTATCGCAAAAGGATTCATAACACCTATCCACATAAGTCTAGCAACAATTCTAAGTGCACTAGGTTATGTTGAACCTGTTTATATATCTGTTCAAATCAGGAAATAAAAGCTAAGTTATCGATATCTATGTTGGAAAGCAACTAGACATAGCTTCATATTATTCTATCTATATACATACTTGGTTTTACCATTATGGCTTATAAATCGATCTAAATCAGTGTACTCATAGTAGAAGATTGCATAAGGGATGATAGTTGAAGATACCAAAGACTATAAACACATATTGTCCTAAATGTCGTTCACATACACAGCATAGTATAACTATATATAAACACGGCAAACGTAGAACCTTAGCCCAAGGTCAAAGGAGATATTTAAGAAAACAAGAAGGATATGGATCAAAACGTAAACCAGAGCAAAAGAGATTCGCAAAAGTAACCAAAAAGGTGGTGCTGAAGCTTAAATGCTCAAAATGCGGATTTATACACCATAGAGCAGGAATAAGGATTAAGAAAGCTGAACAAGCATAAAATCGGTGGGTGAACGTTATGGCTAAAAAGAAAAGAATATTGATACCAGAACCTAGATCGAGATTTATTAGAGTTAAGTGCACAGTATGTGGAAACGAACAAGTGGTATTCGATCACGCAACATTTCCTTCGAGATGTCTCGTGTGTGGAACTCAAATTGTTCAACCAACCGGAGGCAAAGTAAAACTCATTAATGCTGAAGTTGTAAAGACACTAGACTAGAGCTTCATTATCTTAATCAAATAGATGTAAGTCTAAAATTAAGTAGAAGAAATCTTTACTCAAGTTGACGTGATATGAGTGTTATACCATTTAGGAAAAAAGGTCTACCTGAAGTTGGAGAGTTAGTTATAGCTAGAATCGATAAAGTTTTCGAATACGGAGCTTATGCTACCCTTCTTGAATATGAGGCACAGGAAGCATTTATTCCATGGAGTGAAGTAAGTACAAGGTATGTAAAAGACATAAGAGATGTACTCAAAGAAGGACGAGTTGTTGTAGGTAAGGTTATAAGGGTCGATAAAAAAGTCCCTAAGGTACAAATAGATATTTCTATTAAGAGAGTTTTAGAAGGAGAGAAGAGGATCAAAATTTTGAGATGGAAGAGACTACAGAGAGCTCAAAAGATAGTAGAACTTGCTGCCAAGAACATAAAGAAGAATTTAAATGATACTTATAGTGAGGTATGGTCTAAACTAGAAAAAGATATTGATCCCCTGTCAATTCTTGAGCAATGCATACTTGAAGGTCCTGAAGTACTTATTAGAAAAGGTATACCAGGTTACTGGTCTACTGCTATATGTGAAGAGGCTAAGAAACACATATCGATAAAAATGGTAAAGATCAGAGCTATCATGAAGATTGCATCATATAAATCAGACGGTATTGAAAGAATAAAGAAAATACTTACCAGTATATACAATATTGAGCTTCCTCAAAATACTAAGATATACGTCTATACCATTGGTTCACCACGATATAGAATAGAAATAATGGCACCACACTACAAAGATGCTGAAAAGATATTTAATCATGTAAATATTATGTTACATAATTTAGTAAAAGAGCTTGAAATAGATCAATTTGAAATAGAACGTGAAGAGATAGAAAAAGGAGGATAATATTTAATGAAATGGAAAATAAGAAAATGTTTAAACTGCAAAGTTTATACACTTAAGGATTGGTGCCCCAAATGTGGTGCAAAAACATATACACCTCATCCACCAAGGTTTTCGCCTGAAGATAAGTATGTGGAGTACAGAATAAAGACTAAGTATCCTGAAATACTTAAGAAGAAAGAAACTATAAAATAACATGTTGTATCACAATATGGATTATCTATTTTAACCATATAATACCATCTACTAAAACATTGAATTGAAATATACGATCAATTTTGGGTTTAAGGATCCTTAGAACTCTTCTTGATTTAGATATACGTTCTAGTTCTATAATTATATCGGCCCAGTAGTGAAGATATACATAACCGGGAAATGTATCATCTTCGCTAGCTCTTACTTGAGCTGAAGAAATAATGAAAACACCATTTTCATTAAGTATATCAAGAAGTGATAATAGTTCTGCAAAAAACTTTATACCTATTGGTGTTAGAGATTCTATCCGATAGTGATAATTAATACTATCAATAATTATACATACAGGTCTAAGTGAAACAAGATTCTTCAAAATCTCTAACACATTGCTAAGGATATGTTGTTGATCTATAGCTATCGAAAAAAAGATATTTCTAGAGTCTATGTCTAAAAGATGCATTCTTGTAGCAAAGGAGGATCCTTCTGTACTTATGAAGAACAGAGCCTCATGTTGAGCCAAAGATTTATAAGAACATTTTATTGTGTTTAAAAGAATATTAGTTTTACCTGTAGCTGCCTCACCATATATTATGATTTTCTTAGGCTTTGAAAATAACAGCTCGTCTAGATAATCGTTACATGTACTGAATCTCATAAATTTGGCTAACCTGAGATACATCAGTATTATTTTTCAACATATCTATACTTATCCATGTCGTGAACTAGTACTCCCCTTTTCAGTAGTTGTCGAATAGCTTCACTAAAGTAATTTTCACTAACTTTAATACCATACCACTCGTAAAAAGCATTACGAAGTTCCTCTAAGTTCCACGAGTCTTTTCTTGTATCTCTTTTTGTCTCAACTAATATCCTTTTTATGAATTGTGCTATATCCTCAAGTCTTGTCCATGGATATTGGAACCACACCCAATCTCTTACTTCTATATAGTAGTAATCAGGTTTTATTTTGGCTATAGGTGAAATCCATTGGAGTGCAGCTACACGAAGATCTTTCGGTTTCCAATTACTTAATATATAGCTTTTAGCTAATATAACAGATTCTCCTGTGTCTATAATATCATCAACGAGCAGTGCTACATAGTCTGATAGATCTATTGTATATTCGAATTTTATTAACGCTCTCTCTCCTTTCTTAGCCGCTTCTGTCCAGTGCTGTGATTGTATTGAAATAAGATTTTCTATTCCTAGAAAATCGCATAAAAGTCTTGCTGGTACATAACCACCTCTAGCAATAGCTATAACTACATCAGGTATATATCCATCAGATTCTATTTTCTTAGCTAGACCCCAGCTCCATTCAACAATATCGTCCCAACTAACTAATTTAACCGGCACACGAGGCATTTATTTCACCTTATACGCATTAATATCCCTAGTATATAGCTCTATGTGTGGATGCATTATAAGATCAATATACATAAATATTTTAAATGTGAGAGGTTATAAATAGTAAGTAGATGAGATTGCGCACTATCACATAATGTGACATACATGTTCATAAATCTATTAAAATGATGAGCTGCATCCTTACTGAACCTAAGAATGATGTGTACGAATCTTACTGAATTATTTATTCTAAGATGGTATAAGCAATCCTCCATTTAGTAAAAGTATATTGTATTGCTTTATAAAAATGCGCTATAGCTAGATGCTATAGATAACTATTTGTTTGTTAAAAGCTACAAATATTGGATATGTTATAGAAATAGTATTTATTTAGTATTTTGAGTTGAAAGTTAAAAGAATGTTAATAAGACTTCTAGAACTATGGAAAGCAACATTATCGATATAGCTATGGTCATGGTAAACAGATGATAGAACCATACCCTAAAATAATACCTTTTCTTAACGATATCAAGGAGTATTCTATTACCCTCTAGCATAATCAAGCTATACGATAAAAGGTGTAGATACAATGTTGGTGTAGACATTAGTACGAGTAGACTGTTTATAGCATCGGAGTTCGTGTGACTGTTTATAGCTATTAACCATGCGTATCTAGTCACAATCTCTATGTAGTTAATAAGTCCTATTATCGGTATAAAGACATACAACATTGTATATAATCCGTTTTTGATCATATACACAAACATATCTTGTGGTATAGTTGCATTAGATACTATCTCTTTAATTCTGGTGATAGATTCGACGATCTCTTCTCTAATTCCTTCTGGTGGAGGTACGCAAATTACAACAACATTTATGTAAGCTACAAATAAGATAGTCATGAATATCGCTACTGAAATACTTTGAATGATATAATTTATACCGTCTTTAACCATATTGGAGCCTCGAGATACATAAAAGATTTAAGCTACTTAGTATTTATGCATCTTTACGCTATGGAAGAAATTTGCATACGTTTAAAATGGTATTTGAATTTATGTAAAGATATCATAAACTCGAGTATAAATGGTGTAACTAATTATAGAGTAAACTACTACATATCCAGATACTTACTTACTGTTATAGCCATTCTAATTATAACAATCAACAAGTATAATGATATAAGAATTATCTGTCCAGAAGATATCTTGAGAAAGTCAATTGAATTAGGTGTGCGTTTCCTCCATGGTGAGTATAGTTGTGCAAACAATAGCGTCATTCTTAGTGTTTTAGAGATTTTATGTCCTTGTGTTAGTAAGTATCTTGAAAACTCATGTTGTGTGAGATGATTTCTTTTCAGATTCTATAAGCTCTATAGCTTTAGCTATATCACCACCTGCTTTTAATATAGCATCTCTAGCTTTTTCAACTGATACATGTGTGTATTCAGCTACAAATTGTATATCATCATTGGATATCTCTACCTGTGTAGGTATTGAAGTAATTTGTTGATCTTTCCTTAACTCTTCACGAATGTTTTGAGCAGCTAAATAGAACATTTTTTGTCCACTAAACTCGACTATAAACACATCGGGTTTCTCTAAGATCAATTTTCTGTCGCTTAACACTATATGTACTTCTTCAGCATCTACAAGCTGATCTATCTTTATGCCTAACTTCTTTAACTGTCTTAATTGTTTTTGAAGTTCTCGAGGATTCATGGGCAGCATTTTTTCTCCCTAGATTTTTAACAATACCGGTATTTATATTATCATATTTTACTATTGTTTAGCAAACATTAGCATAATCGTAGGTTTAAACAATTATCGCCACAAATATGTCGTTTACATTAGTTCCTGTGTAATCCGTAAATATAGCTCTACCTAGTTTAGAGAAAAATGTGAAGCTATCATTATTTTCAAGAAACTCGATGGGATTTAATTCCATCTGGGTAGCTTCTTTAAGTACATTCTCATCGACTATGGCGCCTGCGGCAGGACTTATTCCATCTATTCCATCGCTTCCCATACAGAGAGCTAAATAATTTTCAATTGTTTTCAAAGATATGGAAAGCGATAAACATAGCTCTTGATTCCTTCCACCTACTCCTTTACCAAGTACAGTTACGACGGTTTCTCCACCAGCTAATAATGCTACAGGTCGAGCTACAGGTTTCGAGTATTTATCTATACTCTTTATTATTGATGCCAACACTTTTCCCACTTCTCTTGCCTCACCTTCGAGCATAGATGTAAGAATCATTGGCTTAAACCCTCGTTTCGATAGCTTTTCTGCTAGTGCTTCGAGAAGAATTTCATTACTAGCCACAATGATATTCATAACTTTACTGAAAATTGATTCAGAAGCCTTAGGTGTATCTGATATCTCTCCTTTAATTCCTTTATCAATTATAGTTCTTATACTGTTTGGCACTTTATCCCAAATACCGTATCTTTTTAATATCATGTAAGCGTCTAAAAAGCTTGTCTCATCTGGTGCTGTGGGTCCTGAAGCTATTGTATCTATTTTGTCACCTACTACATCGCTTATTATTAATGATACAATGTTCTTAGCACTTACGTATCTTAACATTTTGCCTCCTTTAACCTTAGATAACCTTTTCCTAACAATATTCAATTCATATATATCAGCTCCTCTGTTCATAAGCTCTTTCGTAACAAACCCTATATCGTTAAGTGAAACATCATCTTCAGGAATTTCGAATAGAGCCGAACCTCCACCAGAAACTAATACAAGTAATGTATCATTATTTTCTACTCTTTCGAGATACTCTATAAGCTGTTTGGATGCTTTTACAGTATTTTCTCCAGGAATAGGATGATCTCCCCTAACTAAAATTATCGATCCTATTCTGCCAACCTCGTTGGGCGTTATTACTATCCCCCCTTCTATCTTATCACCCAGTATGTCATTTATTGTCATAGCCATTCTCTTTGAAGCTTTACCAAAACCTACAACATGAATTTTCCCACCAACATCTATGTTGACACCCTTCACACTAATACCTCTATCTGTAAGCTTCACGTTATTGATTATTGCAGTATAAGGGTCTACATGATCAAAAGATTCCTCAACTGTTTCAATAACAATTCTATGTAGATCTCCCCTAATCAATTCATGTTTATTCTTTATAAGTTTCATAGAGACACCTATTCATTGATGAACTCTCATGATTACATATTTGTACATCTAGGTAAGTTTACATAGCATAAGCTTATATAGTATATGTAGGTAGTAATGCCATTATGTATTTCTTGGTCTCTTCTTAACCCTTACAATAAATCCCTTCCTTTCTATTAATTCTACTTCTTCTCCAACTTCTATTACTTCATTGCTTTCTGCTTCCCATAATTCACCATCGATTAATACATACCCTTTTAAACCTGGTTCTAGCCTGTCTATAGCTTTTCCAACTACCTTACCTTCTGGTACATATCTAATGTTTCTAGGCTTCTTTATAACCAGTATAGCTTTATAAAGTATGAACACAAATAGTGTTCCAAAACCTATTGCAAAAACCGTTATTATTCTCCAAAGGGTTACAATGCCTACAGTATACAAAGTTGAGGGTAGCGGTGTTAATAATAATCCTATAATAATAGCAATTATACCTGAAACTCCTAATACACCAAAACCTGGAGTTACAAATAATTCTATTGACAGTAATATAGATCCTAAAGCTATAAGTATCGCCGGTACAGCTTTAGCCTCTATATCGCTTCCAAACAATGCCAACATTAACGCTATGATTGTTATAGGTAGAAGATCTATGCGACCTGTGTATAGAAGTCCTAGTGTTCCGAATATGCCTATAAAGAGTAATAGTGAATTTACGAGAGAGTTCCTAAGAAATATCTTGACATATATGTCTAGACTTGGAGGAAGTTCCTCGTATCGATTTATATATAATCTCCAGATAACTCCCGATATGTTTACCTCTATACCTTGAAGATGTGATAGAAGTTCCTCAATGCTATCGGCAACATAGTCTATGACTTTATACTGAAGAGCTTCTTTACCAGATAAGACAAGGTTCTCATAGACAAAGCGCTTGATAATTGTGGTATTCCTTTTCCTTGCTTCAGCACATAATTCCATATTTTTTAATATTGGATTCAAAATTTTGCTTTCATTTATAAAAATTATTTCTCCTGTAACGGGATTTATTGATATAGGTTGTGCTGCTCCTATGACAGCTGTAGGCCTCATAACGAGAATGTGTGCCGCTATTGATATTAATGCTCCTGCACTATATGCTTTATCTCTTACGAAAACTATGACAGGTACTTCGACTTCGAGCAAAACTTTCGATATCGTGAGGGCAGAATCTAAATATCCTCCATAGGTGTCAATATATATTATTAAGGGTTTATTTCTGTTCTTAGCAATGTTTAGAGCGTTAGTCACATATTCTTGCACAGGAGTATCTATTAACGAGGTATAACCTTCTATTTTTATAACAAATGCTTCTTCAATAATGTTATTAGAGCTATCCGTAGTAACTAATGTAAGAAATTGTATATCAAAACATAATATCATTATAGACATAATAATGAGACAAATGCTATTCTTCACTCTTCTCAGCCTGAGAAGGATATCTACCGGATAATGCTGTAGATATGGCGGCAGCAGTTGATGCTGATTTAGATGAGGCTTCTGTTATTATTATTAGATTCTTTTCTCTAGCTATATCTGTATATGTCTGAAGCTCTCTTAACCTTAATGCAGTCGGATGAGTTTCATACACTATGGCGGCTTCAGATAGTATCTTAGCGGCTTCTCTTTCTGCTTCTGCTTCAATAATTCTAGCTCTTCGAAGTCTTTCTGCTTCTGCTTGTTTAGCCATAGCTCTTATAAGTCCTTGAGGAAGTTCTATAGCCTTTAGTGTTAGTAGAGATATTTTCACACCCCAAACTTCTGTAATTCTATCAACAATAGACTGTATAGTTTTGCCTATTTCTTCTCTTTGGGTGAGTAGAGTATCTAGATCTACTTGACCTATAACATCTCTTATTGTTGTTTGTGTAAGAAGTGCTACAGAATAATGTGGATCCTTAATTTTTAGAACAGCACTTTCAGGATCGACAATACGATAATAAACTACAGCATCAACCGTCACAGTTACGTTGTCCTTAGTTATAACCTCTTGTTTAGGAACATCAACTGTAGTAATACGTAGATCAACGGTGACACCTCTATCTATAAATGGAACTAAGAAAATAAGTCCAGGTCCTCTAACACCTTGATATCTGCCTAACCGAAGAACTATAAAGCGTTCCCATTCTTTCACGATTCTAATGTACCTTGACAGTATCAGAGCCATAATAATGGTTACTAAGAATGCTACAAACAGTATAGTTAGATCTATCACATATTATCACCTTTAGAGAAAATATGTAGGAAAGATTATAAATTCATATAAAGATGTCTACCTAATAAGTTTCGGGAATCGTGATATAATATTCGTATTTTAATATCGTTTACTTCTAATCATCACAGTACTACCTGATGTGGATACAGGTATGCCTGCGGCTTTGGCTATACCTATTAAAATATATTTTATCATTTCTTTCACACCAACTGTTGGGATCAATATTATTGAATTACGTTGAACAATAGCTATATCGTTTTTTATAGCTATTCTTTCTATAATTTCCTCAATATCTAAATCAAGTTCAATCAGTGCTTTACCAATTTTTTCTCCTATTGTCTCAACATCCTCAGGCTTAAGTGTTTCTGATACTACTTCTGAAGGAACATAAACAAATCCTAGTTTAGATAAAACTAACTCGATCTTTTTTTCATGAAGTAGATCAGGTACGTAATATCCCTGTTTCTCTAGGTCTATTAATTCCTCTAGAAGTTTACGTAAATAGTTAACAATACTCATACCTCTAGCTTTAGATATGTTCTTTAGTTCTTCAGCTAACTCTGTATCGATACCTATACATCTTCTACTCTTCGACAAAGCCTCTCACCCTAACGACTATAAAGAAGTCTTTAACTATCATCTCTGATGCATTTAAGTCGTAGCCTCTAATAAGTCCTTCAATTATACATCGTGCTAAACTCACCACTTCTGGGCTATACCCTAGAAATCCTATAACAAATTTATAATCGTCACCATTGTGCGAAACATCCATTGATGCCGTGGGAAGCCATAAAGTTAAAACCGATTTAAATTCATTTACTGTTGCAGACCTCTTAATTCTACTTAGTTCACCAAACCATGTACACATTTTAATATATTCATTACATAGTGTTTGAAACGAATCACTCTTAAAGTTTATTAGAGAACTGTTAACCATAGAAGCAGGAAACAGAATTCCCCCAAGTCTTTTAATATCATCTAGTGCATCCACCATAGATAGCACTTCAAGAATATTACCCTTATGCTGCATAATCCTAAGAACAGATGAAAGTATCTTCTCTACAAGAACTAGATACGGTATCCCTATCCTTTCTCCAACTTTTATTGCTTCATCTATTATTTCTTCAGAAATAGGCATCATTCTCCTCCTAGGCATTAAAACACCCAATACAGTATATGACGCCTAAGGTACAGATGTATACAGAAGTATAAAAATGTTTATGTCATGTATGTTGGTGGATAATATTTGAATTTATCTATACCTCACTATCTTATCTAGAAATTCAATTCTTATGTAGAATCAAGTAATGATTAAAACATGCATTCATGATTTTATGGAATTGAATTATATACTGAGCCCTAAGCTTGAAACATACAACATGGTATTCACCTAATGGTGAGAGATTGTCAGCAACAAATTGATAATCCAGTATTATCGAAACTAATATGAATAATTTAAAATCGTGACCAAAATCCGATTATGACGTTAATTTAAATCCTGATAAACTTAGCTTTTATGGTTTTCTCATTTTCAGTCATCTCGATAATTTTGTATCCTATTTTATCAGCTATCATTTCAAGTATTTTACCGGATGGAATATCATCTTTGCTAACAATCACTATAACCTCACTCTCATTAAGGTCACTAAGAGTTCTTACAAGCTTTACTATAGGATGTTCAACACAGGATACATCCTCTTTTGTTAGATCTATTGTTATAGTCATCGTGTTACACCTATTTCCACAATATTTTTGCATTAATTTAGCTTAAATACTTAGTTCATATAATCACTCATGTTCCTAATTTACTTAGCCAGACTTCGTAGCTTCTTGAGTTCGTTAACGAATGCATCTATATCTCTATAGTCATTATATATGTAGAAACTTGCTCGAGCACTTCCTTTTGAAAGACCTAAGAACATGTGTAGTGGTTGAGCACAATGAAATCCCGCTCTAATAGCTACGTTGTTCATAGATAAAAGTGTTGCAATTACATGTGGATCTAGACCCTTCATAGTGAATGAAACTATACCTCCACGGATATCTAGGTCTTGAGGGCCTAAGATTTTTATACATCCTTCTAGCTCTTCATTTAAGCGTTTTATGGCGTATTTTGTTAGCTCTTTTTCATGTGTCTCAATGTTCTGCATCCCTATGTTCTCGAGATATTCTACAGCTTTGGCCAAACCTATGCCTGCTGCAATATTTGGTGTTCCTGCCTCAAATTTCCATGGCAGTATGTTATAGTTTATTTGTTTATACACAATAGTACCATTTTTCACAATTATTTCCACTTTCTCTACCATGTCTCCTCCATAGATTGCTGGGAGCATTTTTTCCAGTAGATCTCTCTTACCCCATAAAACCCCTATACCTGTAGGCCCAAGCATTTTATGTCCACTAAAAACTAGGAAATCTATATCTAATTCTCTTACATTTATAGGTAAATGCGGAACTGATTGTGCTCCATCAACAATAAGCATTGCTTCCGAGTTTTGTCTAACTATTTTTGATGCTCTCTGTAAATTGTTAATCGTCCCTAATACATTAGATACATGTGTCACGCTTACAATCTTAGTTTTTTTGTTAACAAATTCAGTTAGTTGTTCATAATTGAGGATACCGTTACTATTCACCTCTACGAACTTTACCATAGCTTTCCTTATTTCAGCTATCCTTATCCATGGAAGCATATTACTATGGTGCTCCATAATAGTAATCACTATCTCATCTCCAGGTTCCAGGAATGTGAAACCTAAGGCGTAAGCTATCATGTTTATAGCATCTGTGGCATTTTTAGTGAATACTACTTCATCCCAACTATTTGCACCAATGAATTTTGCAATTTTTGTATGAGCTTCCTCATAAAGTTCTGTAGCCTTTACACTAAGTCTGTATACACCTCTATGTATATTGGCATTATACATTGTATAGAATTCTCTTACGGCATCTATTACTTGAATAGGCTTATGAGTAGTAGCAGCATTATCTAGATACACTAAATCAGGATTATTCTTGAATATAGGGAAATCCTCTCTAATCTTTTCAACATTTAAACTCAATTTATTTATCACCTTCTGAAACCGGCAGCTCAGCTATTATCTTCTCCTGTAACCCTGCATTAACTCTAGATGATCTCCAGCGTTCTTAAGTGCTTTATATATTGATAATCAACAATTTTAATCTATAGCTTCATTAATGCATATTATCTCTAAGCGTGTAAATTTGTCGAATACATTAATCAAGACACAAGTGCTCTAGGTAATTATAATGGTAAGTCTCTATGAGCTTTATGATGTGGAAGATTTAATTAAACAAGATATAGTAACTGTTATGAGGAACCTATACCGAAGGGGGCTTATATCGGCCCTATCAGGCAACATAAGTGTGCGTGTGCCTGGCACGGAGTATATATGGATTACTCCTTCAAGTATATATAAGGCTGAGATAAAGACTGATGATATGATTAAGATGGATTTGAATGGAAATATAATAGAGGGGCATCATAAACCTTCTAGTGAATGGAGATTTCATGTAGCTATATACAAATCTAGGCCAGATATTGCTGCAGTAGTTCATACACACAATCCAAACGTATTGATATTAGATCTACTAGATATGAAGCTAGATCCTAAGTTACTGATAGAATCAAAGTTTTATATAAAAGGCATAGAATATGTGGCTGAAGCTGAGCCGGGAAGTGAAGAGCTGGCAAAAAATGTAGCGGAAAAGGTTTCAAAAAATGTTAACGCATTGATATTGAAGAAACACGGTGTTGTGTCATTGGGTACAAACATATATGAAGCTGAAACTATAGCGGAAACGATTGAAGATCTAGCAATAGTACAATTAAATACGCTATTTGTGAAATTATTGATTGATATATCAAAGAACCTATAAAGCTATGTACTTAATGATATCGTCAAATATTTCGTCATTGTCATATATTGAGACCCTAGGCTTGAGTACATAGTACTTATCATACTTAAAATTGTTTACCAGTACATCTGTTACAAGAGCCTTACCACCATAGATATGGATGTTTTGTGTCACAAACCTCATTAAATCCTTGATGCTACTCCTATAGATTAGCACTACGCTAGGATACACGACAAAGAGTAGATCTATTTCTTCCTTAATTAACCCCATATATGGTATTAATGAATTATTAAATGATTCAATTAAAACAGCATCATTACCTTTAGTTAACATCTCTAAACATGTACTAAGTTTGTCATCAACTTCTTTGCTCTGTAGTAATCTATTAAAACTCATAACATCAGTTTCTATAGCATTAAACTTCTTTGCTAATGATTCTATTACTTCTCTTACTGTTTGTGTAGTTCTAGAGGTATTCTCTCCGAACACATAATGTTTAGTTATACCATCTGGACAGAAACTTACTCTAGCTAAAATCATCTGTAGAAACTGGTTATCGAGATCTACAAGTGCTTTCTCTATATTTCTATCATCAATATACTTAACAATATCTAAAGGCGCAAATAGAATGTCTATAGGATTCATTAATGCAAGTCGCTTACTGTCCCTTATATCTAAAACTTCTCCATATTTAAGAATATCTTCTCCAAAAAGCATACCTTTTTCAATACTTTCAACAATAGTTGAATACTGATGCCACAAACTATGACCTGAAACAGGTTTATATATAGATATTTTGAATCCTTTGCTAATAAGTTTTCTAGCTAAAGTTACAGTAAACCATGTTTTACCCGAATCATAAACCATAAGTCCTGTGATCAGTACCTTCATACGTGTCACCAAGTAAATGATGTTACTTAACAGATTTTATATCTAGCTTATGTATATTTTTCTTGGTCCACCGTTATTTAGCGCAATTAGATTGATTCATGTTATGTATATCTCAAGTATTTATCAATAAAGCATAATTATTCAGAACAGGTAAAAATGGCCAAAGTAACAAGTAGATTGATTCTTTTCCTGTAAGGATATGTCTAATACTATAGTTAGATGAGTTATGTTTAGTGGTTATGAATCTTCAATTTTAATATAGTTGAGGGCACATACAGAGTATGTAGAGGTATCGATGAATTAGTAGCTGATTTTCGTCTTAGATAATTTACTCATATCATCTAATTTAAGTAATGATATGTATCCGAAGATTTAAATATAGATTTAACACAATTGCATTAAATCTATAAAATTTCCTTACACTCATCTAGCCTTGCAATACTGCTATACCTTGCTATACAAAAACCATAGTGTAGATAGGTCTGATTGACAATTTATCTTTATAATTCATTTAACATACAATCTAACATCAGCTGAGGATAATAAGATCATAAATTTAGGCTTCACATCGGCTCTTCTTCATCATCTACCACTAGTATTCCGTTTTGTAGCGTTTTTAGCTTTAATAAATTTAATTGAATTGTATACAAAATTAGGATAGTCATATTGTAAGAGGTTCTAATTAGCTAAGATATGCTATAGTGGATTTTGTTTGTGTAATGTAATGATATATTGGAATCGAATAAGTACTTTCAATACATTGAGTTATTGTCTAGTTTCAATATTTTGATTTCTATTTCTTTTTGATTCAGTATTCGTAGATATTCTTTAATTATTTCTATAAATTTATATTGCCATTCAACATTGTTCTGTACATATAGCGTTACCTCGATTGTGTGAATAAAGTTTTTGTGCAAATTCATTATGTATTCCATCACTATGTAAGCTAGGTCTTTTATGACACTATATGAAAACTCGTTATACGTCTCAAATTGAGAGAATGGATATGTATTGATCAAAGTGTAAGGAATTACACCCAGTATCGGGTAATAGAAATAAAGATTGCATCTTTTTGCGGTAGCTTTATGTGATTTCTTAGGTGATGACCTGGCTATTAGTGGTACAAATACTATGCATTTCTTTTTTGATGGAATTCTTGGAATTCTGGAAAATATATCTCTTCTTGCTAGCATTACCTTGGGGTTGTATATAGAATCTTCAGATAAGATGAAGAGAGCTTTTCCTTTAGGCTTTTCACGCGGACTTTTTCTGTAAATGTACTCTAGATTCTTTTTAATTGTATCAAATGCTCTTTTAGCTGCTGGATGGGATCTCGCTTTTTCCTCTAAATATTCCCAAAGTCTTCCCTCTTTAATACATTCCTTTACTTCATTTAATTCTCTAAACAATGTGTAAAGATTGTGTAGCGCTAAAAGTTTCCATTTATCTTGTCTAGCTAATTTACTGAATTCTTCAACTGTATATTTAGAACATACAGGACATGTGCATGGGAAGTACGATAATTCCTCTACTTCATAGGTACCTTTTCTGGTCATGTATCGCCCATCTTTAGCATATAGAATATAGCTTGCAGAATCCATAAGATCTACACCTAAAGCTATTACGAAAGGCATAATGAGTGGATGACCTGCACCAAAAAGGTGAAGAGGATATGAGGGACGTATGTGTGGTCTAACTGTGGCTATCATTTCTATAACTTTATCAAACATATAGTTCTCTAGAAGTGTCGTAGGACTACCTAGTGCGAATAGACTATATCCATACCCAACTATACTGTCAGATTTTATAGCATATTTTTGCAAAATCTCTAGGTGGGTACCCCCCTGTATCGGTAATGTCCAGAGAGTGTTTGTGCATTTTTCAATGATGTTCCGCACTTCAATAGCTCTTTGAAACGTTGTTTCGGCACTTTCTAACGCTTTTTCATATGACACATCATAAGACGTAGGAATATCGAGTATCACGCCTATATCGCTACCAATTTCACACTGATAATCAACTATCTCGACATTGGTTACATCTACATCACCATATCTAAGTAGCTGATAAGCCCCAGAATCGGTCATAATTATACCATCAAAGTTCAGAACACTATGAACTTCCTCAACTTTTTGTAATCGCTTCTTAAGCAAGTATGCATTAGTTATAATAGCGTTAAATCCAATGGTGCGAACATCATTAAGAGATACGAATTGATTCTTTAAAGTTGGATCTACAACAGGAAAAATATATGGTGTCTCAATTACACCTCGTTTTGTCTTAATCTTACCTATTCTAGCTGCGAGATCTACATCTTTTACCTCAAAACAATCTATTTAGCACCTCTCTTCTTATTTTCTATATACTCTGTATACACTTCGTATATTCTCTGAGCAAAACTTCCAGAACCTTCAACACCAGATTCACTAACCTTTATCCTGTCATATACTACTACTACATTAACATCATGTAGAACCTTAATTACATCGGGTCTAAGTCCCAACTTTGATGCCAAAATTGCGGCAAACTCTTCGGCATCAAAAAGCGGTTGTTCTTCTATAAGAATCTCAGAAACTCTTGTTCCACTAACAATTATGCGGTAAAACTTCTTTCCATCATTACTTTCTGCATCGCCTAGCACTATGTGGAGTGTGCTAGGATCGAACGACAGCATTTTCCCTACATAGACCTTTCCGTCTACCAGCCTCACTATAACTTTTTTATCCATTAAACGTGAAAGTTCACCAGAGACGCTTCTCGTGACATAGCTCATAGTGGGCACACCTAGGTTGCGATATCTATTTTTAACAAGATATAATAAGTATTATTAATCTGTATGATATACCATAAATATTACTTTATTTCCTAAATTATGATGTATTAACATCTTTGTGTTTATCATTATTTTTGCTAATAACTATTTCCACAGTTTTATGTATACTTTATCCATAGTATTTAAGTACTCATTTAATCTGTTTTCGTTAGTTTTAATGACTATTAAATAGCCCCATAAACTTATGTAGATGTTTATGTGATTCTCATCTTTCTTCTTGGTTATAACGTAACCATGGGCTAAAAAGTCCTTACCTGCAGCATATGATGGTAATGATTTGTATATACCTATGTTGATTAAGTCTCCTTTTTTAGCAAGGGTGAGTTCTTTATGTATATCCATTTTTATTATCGCTATGCCACAATCAATATTCAGTATATTAACGTTTGGTAGATACGAATCCACAACATCTACTACCTTACAGCTTAACTCCATACTCATTACCTTCTGAGTTATTCTAAAGCCTGTGAACAATAAGTACTGTTTATATTTTTATCTAATACCACTTTAATAGATCTCTACATATGTTGGGATCAGTATAATTAAGAGGAAAAATGTTAGCATATTTTTTGAGAAAGCTGATAATATGGTTCAACTACATATTGAGCCCTACAGGAGAAATCTCCTCATAGGTGCTCTAAAGCTTGTGCTTGTTGATGGTGATAAAGCTAGAGGGGATCAGTATCTGGATAGAGTTTCAGATATTATTACCGTTCTGAATCATAGGAGCTCAATTAATAGAAAGTATATGTTTGTAACATGTATTAACCCATATAGTGTCGAGGCAAATCTTATTGTAATGTGTAATTCAAATGATGAAGTACTTAAAGAACTAGATACTATTTGTGCATTAGTGGAAACCCTTGGACAAGGTGAAATAAAGTGTTTAGTTAGGGATGATCCTTTAACTTTACTTAACGAATGTCTTGGTCTACAGAGCCCAATTAATTACTTGATTAAGATTTTAAAAAGAGGAAAAGAGGAAACCTCAGTACAGCTACATGCTTTATCTGTGAATCCTTCTTATAATATTAATAGTGTTGAAGAATACGAATATCTATCATCTATATTCAGTCACGGAACTATATCGTTAGGTCATTTGTATTCCAATTCAAAGATCATTGTCACACTTAATAATGATCACATATTTAGACATATAGCTATTGTTGGCTCTACTGGTAGTGGTAAATCGACAACGGCATCAATAATAGCGGAAAAATCTGCTGAGAATGGTTATGCCGTAGTAGTACTGGATTGGCATGGAGAATACAAAGAACTCATACAATCAAAAAACAATATGGTTTACACAAATCCATTGAGTGGAACAATCCTAGAGACCCTAAGTTTTGAAGAGTTAATAAAGAAAGAACCTCTATCATTTTTAGAGATTTTAGAAAGTGCATTAGAACTAACACCTCCTCAAGCCCATATACTAGAAGATGCTATAAATATCATTTCTCGACGTACTACTAGCAGTAGTTACTATATAGATGAGATAATAGATGTTGTACAGAACAGTTCTGCATCTGCCCGATGGTTTACAGAGTCAAGGGAAGCATTGTTAAGAAAACTAAAGCCACTTTCAAGTGATTACCTAAAGATATATTGGAACAAACTTAAGAAAATAGTTATCGATAGAGAAAAGATATATGTATTTGATATATCACATATACCGAATACCAGGGTAAAGAGAGTTTTATCATCTCTTTTGATTAGATCCATAGTGATTAAGGCTCAATACAACAATATTGTGAAGCCAATATTGATAATAGTTGATGAAGCTCACAACGTACTATATTCGGGGAATCCTGTGTCTAACTTGGTTGCCGAAGTGAGGAAATGGAACATAGGTTTCGTCACAATTACTCAAGCTCCTTCAATGCTATCATCTGTAGTACTTAAGAATACCAATACGAAGATTATTCATTCGTTGAAGTCCTCTAGTGATGTAAAGACAGTTTTATCTGTCATACCACTTAGAAAAGAACATAAAAAAATGATTTCTGCACTAAAGCCTGGTGAAGCATTAGTTGTTTTACCAGAGCTAGCTGAACCTATACTTGTAAAAATAGTTAGGGTGTAGATGTTTACTTTTCTTCCTCCTTCTTTTCTTCCTTCTTCTTTTCTTCCTCTTTCCTCTTAGAGGCTGCTATTACATCATCTATTCTGAGGATTAGAGTAGCGGCTTCGGTTCCTGCTTTTAGTGCAGATAACTTGACTAAGAGAGGATCTATTATACCTAACTTCTTTGCATTTATTAGTTCGCCAGTAAATACATTAAATCCTATGTACTTGCCCTCAGGCTTCATGTGTTCTGCTCTAAGCTTCATAATTATTTCAACGGGATCTAGACCAGCATTTGTTGCTAAAGTCTCAACAATACCTTCTATAGCTCTTGCAAATGCTTCTACAGCTAAACCCTCCTTACCTCCAACTTTATTAGCATAATCTCTTACATGTTTAGCAAGCTCAATTTCGAAGGCTCCAGCTCCATACACTATCTTAGGCAACCTAAAGATGTCTGCAACAGCACTTAAAGCGTCTTTAGTGTATCTTTCTGCTTCATCAACGAGTCTCTCTAGACCTGCTCTAAGAACTATCGATACTGATTTAGGACTCTTACAGTTCTCTATGAATACCATTTTATCTTCGCCAACCTTTCTTTCTTCAACTAATTCACATTCACCTAGATCTTTTTCTGTTAAATCTTCAATATTACTAACTATTCTACCTCCCGAAGCTCTTTCTAGTTTCTCCATATCGCTTCTCTTGACTCTTCTAACAGCCATAATACCTTTCTTAGCTAGATAATGCTGAGCAACATCATCAATACCCTTCTGGCAGATAACAACATTAGCACCAACAGAAGCAATCTTCTCAACATAACTGTTGAGTATGTTTTCTTTTTCTTCCAAGAATCTACGCATTTGAGTAGGATCACTTATTCTTATTTCTGCATCAATTTCTGGTTTCTCTATTTCTAGAGGTGTATCGAGTAAAGCTATTCTTGCTTTTTCTACTCTTCTAGGCATAGCTGGATGAACAACCTCCTTATCTAGAACAACACCATATACTAATTGTGAGTCTAGTAGACCTCCACCTTTCTTCTTTATTATTTGAACGTTATCTATATCGACATACCATCTCTCACCCCTCTTTTCAGCTATCTGTCTAACAGCTTTAACGACTAGTTCTGCTATGTACTCTCGCGCACCATGTACTGCTTTGCTAGTTAAGGATGAAATAGCAACACTCTTTAGTGTTTCATCAGCTGAAGAATTCTCTACATCAACCTCTTCAGCTATGTTGTGGGCTATCGTTAATACATAATCTAAAGCCTTCTTATATCCGCTAACTATAACTGTAGGATGTAGACCCTTATCCAGAAGTTCTTCAGCACGTTTCAGTAATTCACCTGCAATTATTACAGCAGTCTTAGTACCATCACCAGCTTCTTCATCTTGTCCCTTAGCTATCTGAACTAGCATTTTTGCTGCCGGGTGCTGCACATCCATTTTGTCTAATATAGTAGCACCATCATTTGTTATTGTCACATCTCCTAATGCATCAACAAGCATTTTATCCATTCCTCTAGGTCCATATGTAGTTTTTATCATTTCAGTCACTGTTATGGCGGCCATCATGTTAGCTCTTAGTGCATCACGTCCAGTAGTTCTACTGGATCCCTCCTTCAATATTATTACAGGTATGCCTGTGGGTTCGTAGGGTGGTAAAGCTTGTTGAGCCATATACCTACACCGAATAACGTTCATCTACAGAGGTTCTATATAAATTTTAATGAAAATAACATATTTATTTCCATGAAACCTTTAAAAGCTTAGAGCTGGTTTAGGTCTACAGAGTACGTCTGTACACAACCACTATGGAGTAATGTAATAACATACTGAATATGGTGATACCATGGGTAAAGTTAGAATAGGCATAGTGAAAAGAACTGCACGAAAACTACTAACATTGTATCCAGATATGTTCAAGCCAGAATTTCAATACAACAAAGAGTTGGTATCTAAATTGGTTAATACAAAGTCCAGAAAGTTACGTAATCAGATTGCAGGATATATTACGCACTTAGTAAAACTAAGGCAGAGACAAACAGAATCATGATTTGGAGCTAAAGGGTGACATAAATAGTCAAGGTGAGATTCCTAGGTCATTTAAAATCGAGAATAGGTTTACCTGAAGTAGATGTAGAGATCCATGATGAAGAACCTTTACATAACTTTCTCACTAGGCTTGCTAATAGAGTACCTGAGCTCAAAAGTATAATTAATAGTAGAGATCTTCAAAATGAATACTTGATATTAGTTAACGATGTTGATGTTAACGTTTATGGTGAAATAGACAATGCTGTAGTAAAAAACGAGGATACTATAACAATCATACCTATAGCTCATGGAGGATCCATTTGATATCGTTAGCGTTTATTCAATGTGAATCAGATCATGATGAAGAAATCTGTACAAAAGTTAATGAATTATGCTATGGGGTGAAACTATGCTTGCTACTCCAAGGAATTAAGGCACCATGGCAAAGCATTGTATTAGCTTTCTTCAATACAGTTAAAGCTATGGAGACCAAGGAAAATGTGGCAAGAAAACCGGAGCTAGAATTCTATATAAGGTTTTTCGCAGAAAGACAGATACATACAGTGCTGAATGAGTATCTCCCAAGATTTTCAGAAGGTCATAAACTTTTACTTGTTTATTCAATTAATGAATGTGCCTCAAAAGTATTAAGGAATGTTTTAAAGGATGCTAAATGCAGCTTTTTGTACGAGACTTATGATTCATATCTAAATCAATTTTACGTTAACTACCTAAAGACAAAGATTGGTAAAGACAGAACTAATATATTTAATAGTATTGAATATGATAAGATGGTATTAGGGATTATCGGATGTAGCAATCTATTGATTAAGGATTAGGGTTTATGGATATATGTTCTCTGTGTTATGTTTAACATATTAATGAATTAACTACAGAAAATACTTTTAAATCCTGGTTTTGTGAAGCTAATGCAGGTGTGGATAAATGATGTTTGAGGAAGAGTGGGAAGAAGAAGAATGGTGGGAAGAAGAGGAAGAGTGGGAAGAAGAAGAATGGTGACAACCTCGGGCATATGACTAAAGCATTTTTTTGCTGTTTTAACTACCAGGTTAGGTTTCTAGAGAGGTTAACAATTAATGGTTAGGGTTGCCTCAATAGATTACGAACTTTGTAATCCACAGAAATGTGGTATACCGTGCATTAGGTTTTGTCCAATAAATAGAACAAGACCTTATAAAGCAATAGATCTTAGTGAGAGTAAGAATGGAAAACCACTCATATATGAGGATAAATGTATTGCTTGTGGTATATGCATTAAAAAATGTCCTTTTGCTGCAATAAGGATAGTGAATCTTCCAGAAGAAATAGAGGAAAAGCTTATCCATAGATATGGACCTAATGCATTTAAATTATATGGTCTACCTGTTCCCATAAGAGGAAAGTTTATAGCAATCATAGGACCCAATGGTGCAGGTAAGACAACAGCTTTAAGGATATTGTCTGGTAACATTATCCCGAACTTTGGTAAATATGAAGATGAAGCAAAGATAGATTCTGTACTTGATAAATTTAAAGGTACACAATTCTATGAATACTTTGCTAACCTTTATGCTCAAAATATAAAGATAGTTCATAAGATCCAGTACATAGAGTACATACCTAAATATGTCAAAAAGGATAGCGTAAAGTCGATTCTGGCAAAGGTTGATGAACGTGGATTATTTAGGGACGTTATATCAGTATTAAATATGGAAAACATTGTTGACAAGGATATTAGCATCTTAAGTGGAGGGGAGCTACAGAAGCTTGCTATAGCTGTTGCATTAATGAGAGAGGGAGATGTATATCTGTTTGACGAACCTACTAGCTATTTAGATATAAAAGAAAGGGTAGTACTTGCTAAAGCATTAGACGAACTTGTGCTCCGCAATAGGTACGTATTCATCGTAGATCATGATTTAACATTCCTAGACTATATAGCTGACAATGTTGTTATAACATATGGTGTGCCAGGTACCTATGGCATATTTTCAAATCTGTACCCAACTAATGCTGGTATAGACTACTATTTAAAGGGTTTCTTACCTTCTGAAAATATGAAAATAAGATCTGAGAGCATAACATTTAGATTACATGAATCTAGAAATGAGAAAGAAATAGAATATAGCGAGGTATTATGCTCTTGGGGAGCAATTAAGAAGAGGCTAAACAATTTCGAGCTCTACGTAGAGCCTGGAGAAGCACATAGAGGTGAAGTTATAGGTATTGTAGGTCCTAACAGCATAGGTAAGACGACATTCATAAGAACTCTTGCAGGCGAAATTAAACCTGATGATGGTTATACAACAACCGTAGCCCTTAAGTTAAGCTATAAACCTCAATATCTTCCAAGACAGATAGAAGGTTGTACAACTGTTGAAGAATGCTTAAAGAATACAAATAAGGATGCTCTAGATGAAGACAACTGGATGAATAGTGAAATAATTAAGCGACTTAATCTGGATAGGTTAATGTCTAAAGAGGTATCCATCTTAAGTGGAGGCGAGCTACAAAAATTCCATATAGCTCGTACACTAATACAGGAAGCCGATATATATCTTCTAGATGAACCGTCATCACATATAGATGTAGAAGACCAGTTGTCGGTATCTAGAGTAATAAAGCGTGTAGCAAGAATAAGAAAGGCATCAATATTTGTTGTTGACCACAATGTGTTGTTCATAGACTATGCTGTAGATAGACTTATGCTCTTTTCAGGAATCCCCGGCTCAAAGGGTTACGGAAATGCTCCGGATGTTGTTGCTAGAACATTCAATAACTTCTTGAAAGAACTCAATATAACTATGAGGAGAGATCCTCAATCAGGTAGACCTAGAATAAATAAACCAAATAGTTATCTAGATAGATATCAGAAATCTATAGGACAATACTTTTATCTAGATTAACTTAATTAACTTAGTGGAAATCGGTTCCCATATGGTGTATACTTTATATACGGTTAAACTCAATATATTAGTAAAATTTATTTTTAATAGTACATGTACGGAAATCGGTGTAAATTAAATGAGTGAAAAAACAACTATCTCAGTTATTAAGGCTGATATAGGTTCATTAGCAGGACACCACATGGTTCATCCAGACACCATGGCTGCAGCCGCTAAAGTTCTTGCTGAAGCAAAAAGTAAAGGTATATTAACAGACTATTACATAACACATGTTGGAGACGATCTAGAGCTGATAATGACTCATAGAAAAGGTGTTGATGCTTCTGAGGTTCATGAAACAGCTTGGAATGCGTTCAAGGAAGCAGCTAGAGTTGCCAAAGAACTAGGGCTTTATGCTGCAGGACAAGATTTGCTTACAGATGCGTTCTCTGGAAACGTTAGAGGTTTGGGTCCATCGGCAGCTGAGATGGAGTTTGTGGAAAGACCCTCGGAACCGGTAATAGTCTTTATGGCCGATAAGACTGAGCCCGGTGCCTTTAACCTTCCACTCTTCAGAGTATTTGCAGATCCATTCAATACAGCAGGGCTAGTCATAGATCCAAAGATTCATGATGGGTTTAAGTTTGAAGTATACGATGTTATAGCTGGCAAGTATGTTGTTCTTAATTCTCCTGAAGAGATGTACGATCTTCTAGCTCTTATAGGTACACCAGGAAGATTTGTTATAAGGAGGATATTTAGGAAGAGTGATAATGAAATTGGTGCAGTTGTTGCTGTAGAGAGACTGAATCTTATAGCGGGTCAGTATGTAGGTAAAGATGATCCCGTGGCTATTGTTAGAGCTCAGTCAGGTTTTCCAGCAGTTGGAGAAGTTATAGAGGCTTTTGCATTTCCACATCTTGTGGCAGGTTGGATGAGAGGAAGTCATTTTGGACCATTAATGCCCGTGGGTCAACGTAATGCCAGGTGCACAAGATTTGATGGTCCACCAAGAGTTGTAGCATTAGGGTTCCAGATAAAGAATGGAAGACTTATAGGGCCGGCAGATCTCTTTGATGATCCCGCATTTGATGAGACTAGAAGATTAGCCCAAACAGTAGCAGAATACATGAGAAGACATGGACCATTTATGCCGCATAGACTTGGTCCTGAGGAAATGGAGTACACTACATTACCACAAGTACTACAGAAACTACAGGATAGATTCACAGAAGCTAAACTATATCAAGTTAAGGGACCTAAGGTTAAGACAGAACTACTGGAGTAATATATCTTTTTTATGTTTCGTATTTAATTAATGAAGGTCATTTTAATCTAAACAATGGAATCCTCTTGTATGGGGTAATGTGTATGAAGCCTCCCGTACTGGCAATAAATTATAAAGCTTACAATACATCTTTTGGGTCTAAAGCAATAGATATAGCTAAATATGCTGAAAAAGTAGCAAGAGAATTTGGTATAGAGGTTATAGTTGTACCTCCGGCTACAGAATTAAGGAGCATGATTAAAGAGATCTCTATTCCTGTATATGCTCAACATGCCGATCCATACGATTTTGGTGCATATACTGGTTGGCTTCCTATATCAGCTCTTAAAGATATAGGGGTTAAAGGTGTACTAGTTAATCATAGTGAACATAGACTTAGACTTGATGAAATTGTTGCAATAGTTGAAAATGCGAGAAAGTATAACCTTGAAACGCTTGTATGTGCAGATACGCCTATAGCGGCTGCAGCTATAGCTACACTAGAACCTACAGCAATAGCTGTAGAACCTCCAGAGCTTATAGGGACAGGCGTAGCTGTCTCTAAAGCTAAACCAGAGGTAGTTACAAATACTGTAGAAAAGGTTAGAGAAGTTAATAAAGAGGTAATAATACTCACAGGTGCGGGAATATCTTCTGCAGAAGATGTAGAAGCCGCAATAAAGCTTGGAACAGCAGGTGTTCTGGTGGCGTCAGCTATAATGAAAGCTAAAGATCCTTCAAAAGTTATAAGAGATATGGCTGAATCAGCTTATAAATCATATTCAATTAGTAGGTAAAGCATTTCGCCATCTTTGACAAATAATCTTACCCTTTTCATTATTAAGGATGCTGGAGATTCCATATTGTTACTCAAATCCTTTTGTACTAGTCATGGGTTTATGCTTTACCCATTATTGGATTATGTTATGGTTTATGGGCTTACACA
Organism: Ignisphaera sp.; assembly: GCA_038831005.1. Taxonomy (NCBI): domain Archaea; kingdom Thermoproteati; phylum Thermoproteota; class Thermoprotei; order Desulfurococcales; family Desulfurococcaceae; genus Ignisphaera; species Ignisphaera sp. The sequence continues at coordinate 169,030 of JAWBKZ010000003.1, read as the reverse complement.
GAGTTAATCGTTTCTAATCTATTTTTAAGTTGTTCAACATATCCACTACATAAGCTAAGAATAGGGTATCCAAATGAAGATAGCGTTTGAGGATCTCTATGTACCTGATACTACTATAATAATAGAGAGAAGTTTGTCTAGAATCGTGAAGGAAAAACATATAAAAGGCAGGATAGTCATACCTAGAGAATTCATAAATTATTTCGAGAATAAAGCTCTACAAGGAAGTGCTTTAGGGTTACTCTGCATACAAGAGGTGTACAATACTATAAGCATAGCTAGAAATGAGAACGATATAGAGATATCGTTTATAGATTCCGGGTACCGCGTAGATACCATAAATGACGTTTCTCTATTAGATCAATTAGCTAGAGAATTAGCTAAGAAGATTGGTGCAAAGATCCTAACACATAGCGAAATGCAGAAAACATTATGTGAAATAATGGGCATAGATGTTGTTTTGCTTCAACGATCTATTGACGAAGAACTCTGGTTTGAGAAATATTTTGATCGCAATACTCTAAGCCTCCACATAAAGGAAGGATCCCCGATTCTTGCAAAGAAGGGACGTCCTGGTGAATGGGTTCTAGCTGTAGTAGACGAAAAGCCTCAGTCGAGAGATATTGTTGAGTTGTTAATTGAAGAGATAGTTAGACGGACAAAAGCTGGTGAAGGATTTATAGAGATAGAAAGTAAAGGAGTAATGTTGCTACAGCTTAGAGATTATAGGATAATTATCGTTATGCCACCTATAGGTACAGGGTATGAGATAACGGTAACAAAACCAATAATTAGGCTAAAGTTAGAGGATTACGGCTTGCCATCTAAGGTTGTGAAGAGATTAGATGAGAGGGCAGAAGGTATCTTAATAGCAGGAGCACCAGGTATGGGTAAGACTACATTTGCTCAGGCATTAGCAGAATACTATAGCCGTAAAGGAAAAATTGTGAAAACAATAGAGTCTCCAAGAGATATGAAGCTACCACCAATTGTGTCTCAATACTCGAAATTCTATGCATCATCAAGAGAGCTTCATGACATTCTTCTCCTTAGTAGACCTGACTATACAGTATTTGATGAAATGAGAGATGATGAAGATTTCAAGATATATGTTGATTTAAGATTAGCAGGTATAGGTATGATAGGAGTAGTGCATGCTACATCTCCGATAGATGCTATACAAAGGTTTATAGGTAGAGTTGACATAGGTATGATACCTAGTGTTATAGATACCGTTATATTTATAGAGAAAGGTTCGGCATCTAAAATATACGAAGTTGGACTTACTGTAAAGCTTCCCACAGGTTTGCGTGAAGCTGATTTGGCTAGACCTGTAGTAGAGGTTAAAGACTTTTTATCAGGAGAACTTGAGTATGAGATATATGTATTTGGTGAACAAACAGTTGTTGTACCAGTTAAAAAGGTTTTGAAAGAACAGAAATCACAACATGTTGCTGAACTTGTGAAGAAATATATTCCATATGCAGATATAGAGGTGAACAACAAAATCGTAATCTTAAACATACCTAAGTCACTATATACAGAAACTGTACTAAAATCTATCAAACGGATTAAAAAGAGGTTAAATAAAATGGGCTACGAAATCGAAATCAGAATACCATAAAATCGTTATAGTGATGGTGTATTGCAAGAGAATCTTCCAAAGAGACGACAACGTGGAATAAGTGCTGAAAGAGAGCTCGTAAGGAAGCTGTGGAAATTAGGTTTTGCTGTTGTAAGAGGTCCAGCTAGTGGTGCTAAAATCAGGAGAAGTGTATATCCAGATGTTGTAGCCATCAAAAATAGACACATCTTTGTGATAGAAGTTAAGAAGAGATCTAAACTAGATCACATCTATATAGATAGAACACAAATTGAAAAACTAAAAGAATTTGCTAGACGAGCTGAAGGTGAAGCAGTTATTGCTGTAAAGGTAGCAGAATTACGTTCATGGAAAATAATACCTCTCGATATCATCATGAACAATACTGTAGAAGTATCTAGTGAGAAAATAAGAATAGATAAAGAGATGATAAAGAATGCAGAAGACCTTATAGAGTATCTTAGAAAGAGGATAAATGTAAGTCTAGATGCATACACTTCTAAATCTTCTATTCATATTAAAGATGGTTATGATGACGTATAACAATCAATATCTATTGTACCGTAATCATATCATAAGTATTGTTTAGCTGATAAGCTTCTAGACTAAGTTTGTGAATATTCTGTTATATCTGCATATTCTGTTCTTAATCTGATACCAACTCCCGTATCATTTATAGTTTTACTTAGATCAACTCTATCTGCTACAATAGTGGCTAATCCTAAGATTTCTTTCAGCATATTTATTTCAACATAGAGTTGATCTTCGTATTCTTCTGCTTTCTTTAATATATGTACAAGCTTTGGTAAAACATCAAATGCGAATCGTCTAAACACCTCTACATCAGTTGTACTAATGTTCTGCTTTATACTCATGTGTTTTAGTTTTTTAAGCCAGTAACCTAGCTGAAGACTCTTCATCTGTATCTTAAGCATCACTACCTCAGGTTCATCAACATCTGCAACTATTCCAGCAACCGAGTTTAACGCTCTTTCTATTTCTTCTAAATCTTTAAATCGATACCATCGCTGATTACCTGATTTGTATGTTGTCTCTATAATTCCATATTCTTTTTCTAGAGCTCTTAACATCATAGAAGGGTTATAGCTAAAGTTAGTTTTCTCAAGTTCTTCTACGAGAGATCTATACTCAAAGTCGCCAAGAGTGTTAGTTCCCTTCAATCTATTCATTTTTGTTATTTTTATTGCCGTAGACAGAACTATGTAGAGTTTCTGACCATATCTTTGATAAGCATCAAGAATAATCATATCTATAGGCTTTATCGTCATAACTATTGATACCTACACATTACTATACACTTCACACATATTCCTATAATATATATGTTAATATAGATACGTCTTATTGTGAGACTCAATTTGTAGAGTAATACCTCAATAGTACACTATCATTATCTGTAAATATAAACACTTCAGATATACCTCCTGTCATAATGCATTCTATGGCTATTAAGAAACATTCTAATTCATGATCATTGGTATACATATCTATACACAAAATCATAAGCTTTACAATCCCAAAAGCCTTGCCGTTTCAAGGGGTTAGCTGAGTATCTAGCTATCCAGATCTCGGAAACGTGCAGAGGTACCACGATTTTCATTTACCAAACCTCCATCCCTCAGGAAGTACTAGGTATTCGGGTAAATCATTGTTCACATCTAGTGCATTCTGCTTTAAACCCCCTAACGCAGGTTCATCACATGCTCTAGGAACTCTTAACTAGCTTGAAATTCTCTCACTCCCAGAGAACTTCAATTACAGACAAACAAACTCCTTTCTTAGACTTTCTTAAGATGCTCGAAACCACGTGGGTGAACTTTATAAAAAGCGCATTTCGCTACATAGCGGAGGAGCACCTGGAACTTCTTGGAGGATTCTACACTTCTTTTATAGCTTAACGCTATTCGATGCAGGCTTTCTCGTAAGTATCCTCTGTAATAAATCGTCGCTGACAATAGGCTTCTCCGATCACTTCAACCTATTTTTAAGTTTCGGAGACCATGTACACCGCGGTTTGGAGCGTATCGTACATATAATGGAATGTAGTTTATGCACTGCGATCAAACGTTCTTTTCCACCTCTAAGTAAGCTCGGAGAAGGTTGTGTAGAATTAGATAAACATCGCCAAAAGTGAGGCTCGAAGAAAGCTCAGTACCCTGTTCGGAGGCTTTCTCGCCGAACATTAAGCAGACCTCTGATGATATCTCTTTGAACTCTCCACATAGTTGAACATAGGAGGAGGCAACCCTATGGAAAAAGAGGGAGAGAATTTGTAAAAGTAAAAATTACATAAAGTAAAATTTATAAATAGGGAAAATAAAATTCATAAGCCAGGTGGAACTGTGAAACCGCGGGGTAAAATCCTATATGTACTTTCAGCAGTAATACTTGTAACAATCACAATTGTGTTCACCATATTCCCTTCTTCTCCTATCTTCCACACTAATGATGTGAATAGCTATGTGTTCAAGGCTGACCTGGGAGATCTTGCGAAAGAAGTCTCATTCTACTACGTAGAGTACTTGTCACCCGAATTCCTGAGTCTTTTGAATAATGTAGGACTTGATAAAGCCGTGAAGCAACTGGACCGTGATAAAGCTGTGCTCGAGAGATCCCTAGTGTTTGTTCACTCAAAGAGGGTTGCGAAGAACTTACCTTGGTACACAGAGCTTCTAACAAGGATTCTAAGTACTTGCAGAAAATGTGCTGTAGCATACTTGAACATAGATCCCAAGGTAAGGGGGTTAGAGGCTGAGGCTGTAGACTCATACTCTGCTGTTCTCAAAGCATTAGGCTCCATTGGAGTTGAACCCATTATCCCTCTAAGCCCTGATCAACCTGTAAACAATGATAAGCTTGGAATAGGGCTCATTCACCCGGTGCTTGAGAGTGCAGATATGATAGTGTTCACAGCTGATCCCCCTGGATTAATAATTGTTGAGACCCTCAGCGTTAAGGACTTTCACATAGTACTTGGTGCTGTACTAGAGTGGAGTGAGCTACTATCTCAGAGCGAGATTCCACCTGAAGCACGCATACCGCATCAAAGTATGGTCTCAGGACCCACTAATATGCTACTACTGGGGTACATAGGGTGGATCACGAATTCAACGTACGGAAGAGGTTGCGGCGAAGAAACCGGGAGGCAGTATGTTTACACTAGGTACTATTATGGTAATGTCACAGCAGCTACTGGAGTTACATACCACGTATGGTACGTGTACACAATGCATGCTGGTGTAGGATTTAAAACAACGTGTACCTGGCAAACCTATAATCACTACCCTAGGCTCTTCGAAACCACTATACACTGGCGAACTGATACGTGGCCTGGTCAGGTTCTAGACGACTGGCAACCTAAGAATGTAGGTTCGGCTCGTACAATACAATACTCTATGTCAGCTGGTATTAGCGCTGGTACCAGAAATATGCAGGTCTCTGTATCCTACAGTACAGGCTTTACCGAGCCCTACGCTCCATATTTCACTGTGACGGATCACACGAACCCTGATATGGGTAGAGTTAGAGTAAGGCACTGGGTTGAGAGGGGCGGATTTAGTGAAAGCCGTTTAAACAATATGGTGTTTACTGTAGAGCCAAGCTCATTTGGCTTCCTTGATCCAAACAAACCAGGCGGAGTCATGCCGATGATAATATACCAGTCGTTCTACATGGAACTAAACACTGGAGACAGCGTAAACATTGCGTTCCAGGCATATCTTCGGGACAGTAGCTACTCTGTCTACATAAGGTCTTAATAAGGTCCTTTTAATTTTTAAACACACTTTTTCATAAAGTTCACTGACCTCCTCGGAGCTTTATCACATCACTTGAATTCTCCTGATGATGCTAGATAAGAGCATCCACCCGTGTTCTATCATTCCAAGCGCTCCTCTAGCACATTCTTTTTCGGTGAACTTTTCAACGCTATCTTGGTTCAGCTCTGATGCAGGTTTATGTTGGTTGATTTCCTTGCCTCATCTCTGTTTCCCTACATCTCGCTCGGGTTCTCATCGGGCTTGGAGGCGTTCAGGAGCACCCCTAGCACCCCACATCTTGTGTATCTGTAGAACAGGTTTATACATGCAATTACGTCTCTATTGCCTATGAATCCGCATTTAGTGCATTGTAGTACTCTATCATCACTTTAGGGCGGGGATAACGTGGTAAGGTTTATAAGCTCTGTATTCTTTAGGTATCGAGAAACCATATCGAGAAACCATATCCCTGAGCCCCCTATGTGTGGGGTAATGCGCTAAGACCAGGCGCAGGGCTGAATCCCGAGAACGGGAATGTAGCTCCAAATCTCCCCAGAACCCTCGTCCTTTAGGACTGGGAGGAGGTCAGTAGATTAGTCATAGTGATAGAGATAATTAGTATCATGTATTAATCGATTATGGTTAAGTGGGATATCAATATATGGTCATATGTAGCGTCTGTGGCAAAAATCAAGCCATATTTTTTCAGAAACATAGTGGAAGAAGGCTATGTAGAGAATGTTTCATTAATGATATACGTTATAGAGTTAAAGAACAGATATCACGTTATTCTATGATAAGTTCTGGAGATAGGGTAGTTGTAGGAGTCTCTGGTGGCAAAGATAGTTATGTTGTACTACATATACTTTCAGAAATAGTTAATCCTAACAACATAATTGGTGTAATGATAGATGAAGGTATAGCTGGCTATACACGTGAAGATATGTATATTGCGGTAAGAAAATTCTGTTCAGATATTGGTGTAGACTGTATTTATGTATCTATGGAGAAAATCCTAGGCTTTAGTGTTGATAGGTTTATGAAGTTTTATCTAGAATACGCTAAAGAAAACAATGTGTACTCTATATCTGCATGTACTTATTGTGGAATAGCTAGGAGAAGAATTTTAAACATGTATGCAAGAGAACTAAAAGCAAACAAAGTGGTTACTGGACATAATCTTGATGACGAGATTCAGACATATATTATAAACATTATACGTGGTGATGTAATGAGGCTTGCACAACTCCATCCATTAAGTGAAACACATAGCGACAAACTGGTTAAGAGAGTTAAACCATTAAGAAGTATATACGAATATGAATCTACATATTATGCATACCTACTTGGATATACTTTTCAAGAATATGAATGTCCCTATATAGTAACAAGACCTACACTCAGAACAAAAGTTAGAGATGTATTGATTGAGCTAGAGAAGCTTTATCCAGGTGTTCAGCTAAAGCTTTTAGAATTCTTGGACAACACAATAGCCAACATACTCGTGAAACCACGTATAGCTTTACCTACCTGTAAAATTTGTGGAGAACCAACATCACCAAATAGATCGATATGTAAGTTCTGCGAACTTGTCGAAGATATCAAGAAAATATTGCATAAATTATACTAAACTTATATCGATTTGCATGGCATTACTATGGTAATTTTTAAGTCTATAAAAATATCTAAGGTTTCTGGTAAAGCATTAATGCGGTGTATATAGGTGGCAATAGTAATTCAAAGAGAACATACTGATACTGTGTACTATGTGCATAACTTTGTTGAGGATAAGGTGCTTTGCAATAATAGTAAAAATAAAGAATCCATTATCTCGAAAATAAGTCTACCTACCCCTGAAATTGAGGCGGCTTATCTAATTCTTTCAATTACTAGATCGGTAAATATCGATGTTATGAAGTGGAAAATAGCTCTCAACAACGTAATCCTAACACGAGAATTTAAACCACATATAGAGAAGACGGTGAATGAAGACTATACGCAGGCTGTTTTCGTATATGATGTCTCGAAAATTGTGAACAGTAATGACGTTTTGCTAAGGATATTATGTAATGCAAAAGGTTACATATATCTAGATGGTGCAACACTAGTAGCGCTCTTACGTTATAAAGGTTTTCATATACATATGTACTGTGAAGTAGATCCGTATACATTAGTTAATCCAGTTCAAAAACCACTCACTATTGTTCCATCTTTCAAAGCCAACGAAATTCTTTTGAATATGGGAGTGACATCTCCATCAAATAGCTTACTAAATGTAGCTACATATGGTGGCGAGAAAAAGATAAAGTTGTTTAAAGGATACAATGTTTTTGAAGTGAAACTGGACAGAAATGACGTTACAGCGTTTCGCATAATCAGTGATAATGAGAATCTAAGACACATATTCTCATGCACTATCTTTAGGTACTCAGAGTTTCCAAAAATAGTTGTTGAGGATCTGAGAATTGAAAAATCGGCAATAAAGTTTAGGCTTACAAATGTAGGTAACAGTAGAAGTGATAAACTAGAGTTACTAATAATTAGACATGGTATTCCTATATATAGAGTATCGTTGAAGTCCTTAGAGCCCCAGGAACATTTGGATTACGAAATCGGTATAGAGAGTATTAAACAAGCGAATGTAAAGACTAACGGTGTCGTTTTACGTATAGTTTGGTCTAAAGCATACCAGTTATTCGAACAGGACATACCTATCAAGATAAAAGAATAAGTTTAAGAACAGCTTATAAGCTAGAAATCATTGGTAATCTATGGTGCAGATAATGACTAACGAAAATATAGTAATAATTGTAATACCTCCTCCCACGGCTAAGATGCCTAGGATAACAAAATATAGGGGGATGGCTACGGTGTTTAGAGTAGGGAGAGGATATAGTATTGGTGAAATAAAAGAAGCAGGCCTTACACCATATCTAGCTAAACAACTCAACATACCTATAGATCCAAAGAGGCGTAGTATCCACAAAAATAATGTCGAAAACCTTAGAAATATTGTAAATCAAATTTCTGATCTAATTAATGCTAGGAAAACTAAACCTGCAAAATTGGTAGTCAAACAAGAAGTAAAGGGATCTGGCTCTGAGCCTAAAGGCTAAATTGAGCATTTATCTCTAGTATAGAAATGTAGTTCCTGAAGTATTTCTACAACTATCTTTATGCAATTGATGATATCTATCATAATGAAATTCATTAATTAATCTCATCTAGAAGCATATCATAAACTCTTCTAGCTATTTTCATTGTAGTAGAGATGTAATCAGTGTCAGCTCTATACCAGTATTCTACATGATATATTTTTCCTTTTAGGAGTTTCACCATAAGGACAACACATCTTAAGACATTAGCTATATCAAGTACAAATTTTTCATTATACACAGGATCTTCTTCTGATTCATGGTAAGCTAGAGCCCAGGGTGGTATTGTGATACCGAAACTATTCATTATTGCCATAAGATTCTGTATTACGGCTAAGGCGCCAGTATCATTACCTACGGCTATGAATCCCGCTACCTTACCCTCTACTTTGCTGCGTCCTTCAATGAATATAGCGTTTTCTAGAACCGTTAGTCTGTCTATAAAGTTTTTTAGTGGTCCCGGAACATTGTACCAATAGATAGGTGTTACAAATATAAATCCATCACTCTTCAATACGATATTGTATAGGTTCCTCATATCATCATCTATGATACATGGAAGTACACAGAATTTAATATCATCAGATACGCAACCTAAACATGGCTGTATGTTGTATTCGTAAACATTTATAGCATTAATATTTATTTTTTCCACCTCTTTTCCTAACTCAATAATGAATTTCTCGACAAAACCTACAGCCCCGTATCTTCTTGGTGAAGCTGAAACCAGTAGTATATTGATATCATTATCCATTATCCATCACTTAACGAATCTATGCAAGATCTTTGCCTTTGTTTATGATTGTTGTCTAGATATAGTAAGGGTTTATAAGTATTGTTAACAGACTGCTCAGTTATATAGTGTTAGTGCTAGCATAGGCTCAAAGATCTTGAAGGTCTTTCGAAGTCGTATCATGATATTCGTATAAGGATATTATGTAATGGAGTCGAAAATAGCAACTTTATGATTCCTACGAATTAATGTAGAGGTTGAGTTATAAAATACCTAGAGCTTATAAATCGTTCTTGTTACTAGAAACTTGCTACAAAAGGTTGATGCTTATGGGTGGTCGCCAGAAAACAACCCTATTTATTGTGAAAGAAACTGTGGCGCAATCAAGTGCCTCAAAGCCTAGTGAGCAACAGAAGAAAAAAGCTAAAAAATCCAGCTAATAGCAAGTGTGTCGTGTCTAAGGTTCCGATACAATAATATTGTAAGTAGGTTATGGTGTGAGTAATACATGGCGCATAGAAAGACTAGTGCACCTAAGCGCGGTAGTCTAGGAGTGAGGCCACGTAAAAGAGCCAGTAGAATTGTGCCTAGAGTCAGAAACTGGCCTAATGTAGCTCTATCATCATATAGACCTCTGGGGTTTCTAGGTTATAAGGTAGGTATGACTCACGCAATTATCGTAGATGATAGACCTGGTAGTATTACTGAAGGAAAAGAGATCATAGTACCTGTAACTATTATTGAAACGCCTCCTATGATGCCTATAGCTCTAAGAACTTACAAGTATAATGGTATCGGCGGGCTATCTGTATTTACAGATATATGGGTTGAGGTCCCTGAAGAGTTGGAGATATGGCGCAAAGTCTCCACATACAGACCAACAAGAGATGTAGATAGCAGGTTGCAGATTATTAAGGAGAATATTGACAAGATAGCTGAAGTTAGCGTTATAGCAGCATCAATGCCTAAATATACTGGAGGATTAAGTAAGAAGAAACCCGATATAATTGAGATAAGAATTGGTGGAGGAAAATCTGTAGATGAAGTAATAGACTACACAGTCAGTATACTAGGTAAAAAGATTTCTGTGGATCAAGTGTTTTCTCCAGGTCAATTCATAGACGTAATAGGTGTTGCAAAAGGGAAAGGTTTCCAAGGAGTTATAAAGAGGTTTCACGTAAAAGAGTTACCAAAATGGCATAAGCATAGAAAAGGTAGTAGAAGAGTTGGTAGCAGAAGTCCTGCAGAAGGAGCTATGTCTGCTGTACCCCAGCCAGGCCAGATGGGATTTCATAGAAGGACTGAGTACAATAAGAGGATACTTGCTATAGGTAATGATGGTTACAGTGTTACTCCTTCGGGCGGCTTTCCTCACTATGGCATAGTCAGATCAGCTTACGTAGTAGTGCAAGGTAGTATTATGGGCTCTCCTAAAAGGCCTATAATCCTCCGATGGCCTATTAGGCCACCTAAGTGGTTACCCCAGGGACCTCCCACCATAAAGTACATTAGTTTAGAGAGCAAGATAGCTGGGTGATGTATATATGGACAGATTGTGGATTGTATATCCTGCAGAGAAAAAGTATGGAACTCTTGTCGATATAGATGGAAATATTGTTGATAAAATTGAACTTCCACTAGTCTTTAGTTTACCCGTTAGAATAGATGTTATTCGTAGAGCAGTTCATTCAGCTTTAACAGCAAAACTTCAACCAAAAGGTAGAGATCCTTTAGCGGGTAAAAGGCGTGTTGGCGAGTCTTGGGGTATAGGCTATAGTGTTGCAAGAGTACCTAGATTAGATAATGGTAGAGCTGTTTTCGCACCTAACGTGAGAGGAGGTAGAAGACAATTTGCGCCAACAGTTATGGAGAGAATACATGAAGAAATAAATCGTAAAGAAATGAAGTTGGCAATAATGTCTTCTCTAGCTGGTCTAGCCGATCCTAAATTCGTGTTCAAGAGAAGTTATGTGGTTCCAAAGAGTGTAGAGAACATACCTATAGTAGTTGTCAACAGTATCGAAGATATATCAGCAACAAAGGATCTCAAGAAGTTCTTGGTAAGGCTTGGTCTATGGGGAAATATCGAGAGAGCACAAGAGATGACACGTATAAGAGCTGGTAGAGGTAAGATGCGTGGAAGACGTTATGTAGAGCCTAAAAGTCTCCTCTTCATAATTTCAAGTAGTAAAGCTCCATTAACGAGAGCTATAAGAAACTTGCCTGGTTCAGATTACGTTACACCAATGACTCTGAACATATTGAAGCTAGCTCCTGGAGGTCTACCAGGAAGGTTGAGTATAATCACAGTAAAGGCTCTGGAAATGATATCGCACTTGTTTCCGGTGGAAAAAGCTTGAGTCCGAATACCTCATCCATAATAATTAACGTCATATCTACTGAGAAAGCCTATAGATTAGCTGAAAAACATAACTACCTCTTATTTAAGGTTCGGCGTGAAGCAGATAAGGAACAGATAAAGGAGGCTATAGAGAAGTTGTACAATATTACTGTTGTTAAAGTAAATACTGTAATTGATAGAGATGGCTATAAGAAAGCTTATGTAAGGCTTGCACCAGAGTATAATGCCCTAGATATACTCGATAGATTATCTAGATGATATCTATTTATAAGCGCTTAACTGGTACTATGTTCGTCGGGATTCATAGAGGGTTGTCAAATGAGTACGCAATGCTGGGATATACCGGCTGAATGGAAGAAGTTTAGGTATAGAGGTAAATCTCTTAAAGAGCTACTGGATATGTCTATGGATGAATTAGCAAAAATTCTACCAGCAAGAGCTAGAAGAAGTTTAATTAGAGGGTTCTCACCTTCACATAGAAAACTTCTGGAAAAAGTGATTGAAGCAAGACAGAAGCTTATAACAGAGTGCAAAGAGGTTGTAATTAAGACAAGCGTAAGAGATATGGTGGTTCTTCCGATAATGGTTGGACTTAAGATAGCTATACACAATGGTAAAGAGTTTGTGCCTGTAAGAATAGTGCCGGAGATGATAGGTCATTATCTAGGAGAATTTACTTCAACAACCAAACAGGTTAAACATGGTGAGCCAGGTCTAAAGGCTACTAGAAGCACTTTGTTTGTTGCCCTTAAGTAATGTGGTGAGAGCCATGGGTAAAAGAATACGGATTCAGAGACTAGGTAGAGGAACATCTACCTACAGAAGCCCTAAACATCTAAGGATTGCACCAGTAAGGTATCCAACATCATCAAATGAAACGCTTAAAGGTGTGGTAGTGGAAATAGTTCATGAACCAGGTCGAAGTGCTCCCATTGCTTTGATAGAGCTTGAAAATGGTGAAGAGATATATAATGTAGCTGTTGAAGGACTTATTGTGGGTCAGATGGTGGAGATAGGGCCCGGAGCCTCTATATCCATAGGCAATATCCTCCCGTTGAGAAGTATTCCGGAAGGAACAAAGGTATGTAATATAGAGGTTAGACCTGGTGATGGTGGTAAGCTCGTGAGAACAGGTGGGGGTTATGCTATTATTGTAGGCAAATCATCTACTCATGTCACACTGGTTCTACCAAGTGGTAAACAAAAACAGTTTCTACTTGATTGTAGAGCGACAATAGGTATGGTTGCCGGTGGTGGTAGGATTGAGAAACCTCTATTGAAAGCTGGTAATGCTTACTACAAGTGGAGAGCAAGAGCACGTAAATGGCCTAGAGTGAGAGGTGTAGCAATGAATGCTGTAGATCATCCACATGGTGGAGGTTCTCATCAGAGTGAATCGAAACCTACAACAATATCGCGTAATGCACCTTCTGGATGTAAGGTTGGCCATATAGCTGCTAGAAGGACGGGTAGGAAGAAGGGAGCCCATTAGACTCTATAGAACTTCTTTAGGAGTTTTTCAACGGATTCAAATCCTTGTTGAGTAGACATCAGTATTTTTGTTCTATACTCTAGATCTGCCTCAATATCGTCTATAAGTAGCCGTCTGCTTAATCTCTTGAGTATATAGCTAGTGTATATAGAGTCGTTCTCGGGTCCATATATTTCTCTCCATTCATCATTAACCCGTTCATATACTTTCCAAATCCTTCTAGCGAGACTGTTTTCTATACGTATACGTGAAACGAAGATCAATAGTGCTGTATTTAGCGACAACATTGTGTACAGATCTCTTGGCAATAGATTTCTTACAGCCATTTCATATTCTTCGGGAGAAGATGCATGAAATGTCGTAGTGGAGCCAGAACCAGAGGCAACAGCTCTTACAAGCGCTGATATCTCTCTACCTCTAACTTCGCCAACAACAAGAATATCTGGTCTATATCTTAATGCTGTGAAGCATCTCTGAAGTATCTCTTCTGATGATTCTCCAAAAAATTGTATGAACCTTGATCTTGTCGGCATCCTTATCTCCATAACATCTTGGACAACTATTATCTTCCAGTTCGGGTCTGTAAGCTGAAGAAAGGCATTAAGAATAGTTGTTTTACCTGTTCCACTACCACCTATAATGCCGTAGAATAGTTTCGCGTCATTCACGAGCCATATTAGTGCTGCTAGATGAGGTTCTACAACTTTCTGATTTATGAGGGTAACAATATCTATGGGGGTATCGGGAAGCTTTCTAATACTAAATGTGGGGCCTCTACTCACAGGATTGCCCAGGGTCACTGAAAGTCTGTGTCCTTCAGATAGTACTGTATGTATTTCTGGTTTAGCTAATGAGATACTTTTGCCACCTTTGAGTGCTAGTCTCTCTACATAGCCTCTAGCCTCTTCTTCACTACTGAACTGTATATTCGTTAAAAGTGCTTCAAAAATAAGGAAATCTCTATGAATAACAGTTACAGGTTTCCTCCAATCACAAAGTTCTATATCCTCTATCCCTGGATCCCTAAATAAGACGTCAAGAACTCCATAGCCAAAGGAATCCCTCTTTACGTAATACATGAGCGTTTCTCTACATTGTCTAAAGGAATCTCTGAAACCTAATCCAGATGCTATAGTATCGACAGTATTTTCGAGAGTTTCTTCAGAAGAGACATCAAGTAGCGACACATAGAGTGAATCCATGATCAAGGGGTAAAGCTTTCCGCATACATCATCTACATGAGGCTCTAGAACTAGGTATCTAGCTGTATTCTGTTTATCTACACAGATAACAACTTCAGCTAAACCAACCCTATATCTACTCAAAACATATCCACATACATCATCTAGATTAGCAACAACTAGTTTCTTTAATCTAGGCTCGATATCCAAAAAATCTGCAGAATCTTTTCTCAATCTACACCCCAAAGGTATACTGATATTAAAAATGTAATTTTAAGATTCAGCATTTCCGGCTCTCTTCACCAATCAAAAGACCCTCTGCTCATCACAAACACAAGTATTACAAGTATTGTATGGTAGCCGGGCGGGGATTCGAACCCCGGTCACGGGGGTACTCCACCTAGCTATAGGCTCCAGAGCCCCGCATCCTTGGCCGCTAGACGACCCGGCTTCAAGATGTAATGTAGTTGTTGCAAATTTATTAGCTTTTTGTACAATGTTTAAGATAGCATCTTCTCCTCTGTTCATGAATCTTTATCGTTTTTAAGCTTCCTGTTTTTCTGTGTCTATTTAGCTGGGGTTGAGAATGGGTTTTATGGATGTATTAGCGAAGATAGGTCTAGTAGTGCCCTCAGCACCTAGACCTGTACGTAGACCTAGTCTCGGTAAGAGGCTTCTCTTTACGGGATTAGCGGCTGTAGCATTTATTTTGTTATCAGCAACACCTCTCTATGGTATTCAACGTGTAGGTGTTTCACCTATATCTCCTATGATCTCTATAGTTTTGGCTATGGCTTCAGGTACCTTGGCTCAACTAGGTATAGGTCCTATAGTTACATCTGGATTAATTCTCCAGATACTTGTTGGTGCAAAGATCATAGATATGGATCTAAATGATCCTGAAGATAGACGTAAGTTTACTTTAGCAAACAAAGGTCTAGCGATAATTTTGGCTATTGTAGAGGCAGCAGGATTTGTTGTAAGCGGTATATTCTGGCATATTCCTCAAACAGTATCTGTATGGGTTAGGGCTGCAGTACTCCTTCAGCTTCTATGGGGCTCAATAATAATAATTGTGCTTGATGAAGCTATACAGAAAGGCTGGGGTCTTGGTAGCGGTATAAGCTTGTTTATATTGATTGGTGTTGCTCAGAGGTTCTTTAGCGAGCTTTTGGCTCCCCACAGCATATCTGAAGAAATAGCTATGCCTTACGGACTCATACCATATATTGTTGAGTCTGCTAGAAACGGTTATATTAGTTTCTACGATATGTTTATAGGTAGGCTTTTCTATGGATATCCTTCTCTCACAGGGCTTATAGTAACTATAGTTCTTATAGCTGTTATAACCTATCTAAGTGTTGCACGAATAAATATACCCATAACTGTTGCACGTTATGGAGGTATAAGGACCAAGGTTCCGCTACAATTGATGTATGTAACGAATATTCCTGTACTTCTAACAGGTATCCTTATATCTAATGTTCTACTGATACTCAATCTCTTAAGAAACTATCTAGGTATAGATCTAGTTAATGTAGCTGGCCCCTATCTATCATCACCAACTCTCGCCAGATTCTCTATATATCCGCTCCAGTCTATGATCTATGTAGCTTTATTCCTTGTTCTCTGCATAGGTTTCGGTATACTCTGGATAGAGATAGCGGGTCTAAATCCTGAAGCACAGGCAGAAAACTTGATAAAAGCTGAACTAAATATCCCAGGCATGAGGAGATCAACAAAGATACTAAGCTCGTATCTAGCCAGATACATATATCCGCTAACTATATTCAGTTCTATAGCTGTAGCAGTAATAGCTCTGGTAGGCGATATCTTTGGAAGCTTCGGTACCGGTACAGGATTGCTGTTAGCTGTAGGTATACTTTACAACTATTACCAGATACTTGTATACGAAAGAACACTAGAGATGTATCCACTACTGAAGAGATTTATAGGCGAATAACCTTTGCGTATATACTTAGCTCTAGCACTAGCTATAGCAATATCCATGAACACATTAGCTCTCTACACAATAATTAAGATATTAAGGAAGTATAGTTCGGTTAAAGATGGCTCAAAGATAGAGAGAAGCATGAGGAAAGCTTATGTCAGTAGAAAGAAGAAAGAGATAGCAGTTACACAGATCAAGAGAATAAAGAGTACAGTATTTAGATTGAGCTTCTATCAATTCTTAATACCTATGTCAATATTCATAGCATCGATATTCATATACATATTTGCAGCATCCATAGTCTATACCGAAGGAAATCCGCTTGTACTTGAGATAGCTAATACATGTATAGCTCCAATACCAATACAGTTTCCAGATAACAATAGAGGTACCTGCTCAATGCAGATGTCGTGGATATTCTTCCTAGTCTTCCTCTTATATCTACCACTATACACATATTACGCAAAGAAATATCTAGAGTAACATTAATTGATATCTATACTTATTTCTCTCTATAATTTCAGCTGCGCTAGATATAGATTATAGATGGATTACACCAATAACTGCATGTTTGTTAAGCTGTACCGAAGCTCATGTTTTATGAATAACAAATAATCGATTCTACAGAATGTGAAAGAACATAGATATCTATTTAGCTGAACTGATTACCAGAAATAGAGAGCCATCTTTTATCAAAGCTTTTATTTCTGAAACTCTTCAGAAACACTAAAGAAGGATTAAAGAAGGTGTCTTTAATTGGTTAGACCACTCTATAGATCTAGATCGTATAAGAGGGTATATAGAAGAACGCCTGGTGGAGAAACAGTTATCCATTACGAGAAAAGAAAGAATACCCCTATGAGGTGTGGTAGATGTGGGGCCATGCTACCTAGTGTACCTATGAAGGATAGTGAAAGAAGAAAACTGCCTAAGACAGCTAAAAGACCTGAGAGAATGTTTGGAGGAGTGTTGTGTTCTAGGTGTCTTAGAATAGTATTGAAGAGAGTCATCAGAACTACATTCTCATCTCAAGTTGTACAGTAAGTAACGCATTCTATATTCCTCACATATCTTATAAACCATATCTAGTAGATACAGCTGGAATATAGCTATCTACTGTTTGGGTAGAGAGTCTTGGATATATCTAGACTAGTTGTAGCGATAGGTGGTCCACCGGGAAGTGGGAAAACAACTATAGCTAAGCTTTTGGCAGAAAGACTAGGGCTTAGACACATATCCGTGGGTTTCTTCTTCAGAAAGCTAGCTCAAGAGAGAGG
Source organism: Ignisphaera sp. (assembly GCA_038831005.1). NCBI lineage: Archaea > Thermoproteati > Thermoproteota > Thermoprotei > Desulfurococcales > Desulfurococcaceae > Ignisphaera > Ignisphaera sp. The sequence goes on along the minus strand of JAWBKZ010000003.1, from coordinate 151,497 downwards.
AGTATCTATAGAAGAGTTGAGTAGAATAGCTCAACAAGATCCATCAATAGATCTCTACCTAGACAATATGGTTATAGAAGAAGCAAAAAAAGGGGGTATAGTTATAGATGGTCATGCAGCTCCATGGCTATTAAAGGGACTAGCGCATCTAAGGATAGCAGTTATAGCGAAACCAGAAATACGATACAGAAGATTATCGGAAAGAGATAGAAAACCATTTGAAGAAGTTGTTAGAGAAACAAAAATGAGGGAAGAAGTAGAGAGAGATAGATACAGAAGATATTATGGAATAGATATAACCGATTATACAGACTTCGATATAATCATAAACACAGAGAGTTTTTCTCCTCAAGAAGCAATAGAAATAATTCTAAAAACTCTAGAGATTCTAGCAAAAAGAACTCTAAATCGTTAAACACAACATTATGCCAGGTAATACTCTTTCTAAAGATCTCTAACAACAATCTACTACCTATACATATTTCGATGAGGTAGGGATTAGTTACCATATAATGCACCATATTATCAGTATCATTGTGTAGCATCATGTTTAAGATTTATATAGCGCTTTATACTTAGTATAGATGGTTGTAGAGGATATGTCTACACATATTAGGAATCTACGTAGAGGTCTATCAGATACAGTAGCTCTAGCAATATTGCTTGGAGTAGCTGTGGCTCTATCTGTATCTTTTCTTAGCTATATGCAGAGTGATTACAGTATACAGCAGAATCTACTAGTTATCCAGAGGGTTATTGAGCACGAGAGGTTAAGCACTATTGTGAGACTTATTAATTCTTCGAAAGGATCTATAGCTCTACTTTTTAGAAGACTTGACACCAGCAACAAGATATGGCTTACGTTATTCAATGGTAGTAGCTATATCAATTGTTCAGATGTTGTTAGAGATGTTGTTGGTGGAAGGATAATCAATAGATATATGCATAGAGTTGATGATGTTACTGTAGTATCTAGAGACACTATCTATAGCTTTAAATACTATGCTAGAGCTAAAGGATATCCAGATACAGGCTATATAGAGATATGTGAGCTAGAGATAGACAAAAACGCTGTTCTAGTTCTACAGCTAGCAAAAGAACTAGAACCAGTAGCCAAAGGATATAACAAAGTAGTGGTTCATTCTAATAATCGTGTATGGAGATTATATGGATCTATAGAGTTTAGAGTTGCATACCTGGGCAATCCTAGAGGAACACATATATCAGTTAATGGTAGTTGGTACCAGCTTAAAGAAGGAGATATTGTTAGAGTTGATGTAAATACAAGGATAGGAAAGATAGATCTAACACCACAACAGCTTCCAAATGGTCAGATAGGTGCATGGATTCTATCGTTTAACGTTTCTGCAGAAAGAGTATATATAAATAATGCTCTACTCGAGAGAAATGTTAATGTAGAGATAAAAAGTGAGGTAGCTATAGACATAGATTCGCTAAGATCAACACTAGCTATAGAGATAATGCCTATACCACCAGGATTCGTAAGAGTAACATACGGAGGTTCAACACTTGTTGATTACTGGAACAATAGCGACTATATAAAGGTTGTAGACTGGAAGATAGACAGCTCTACCCAAATGGTTCTACAACTTGATAGCAACAATCTACATGCCGAAGGTATAGCTAGAGCTGTTTATATAGGTTCTATGCCAGATGAAGCTAAAGTCGATAGATTATCAATACTTGTTGTGACTTATATAAACAATGTTCCACATCTAGTTGAGGAATATGATTACAAGTTTAGTTAGGTTTTTTATCTATCTAGAGTAGATTATATATGGTGTAAGGGATTATGGTTATGTTTGTAAAGGGTCAGAGTGAGTTACTTACAACATTCATGTATATAGGTCTTGCAGTTGTTGTAGGTGTAGCTATGCTTAGTTACTTCTCTTCAGTACTTGCTGGCTATAGAAGTCAGCTAGATTTATTGAATAATCTTCAGATAGAATCTGTTAATATATTTGTTAGCGAGATATCTTATGATGATAGAGCATCTACTCTATGGCTCTTGTTCAAGAGAATTGATGGATCTCTAAGTGATTTTTTTGTTGCTGTTGATGTAGGTACATCTTATCTGCCTTGTAACTCTATCTCTTTCTATAATCCTCGTGAAGATAGTGATGGAGTTATATGTAATGATGTTGGGAGAGACTGTATATATTCTTCATCTATATACTCTGGATCTATGGAGAGAGTGTATGTGCCTTGGGAAGGATCTATAGTTGATTTCCGTTCATATGCAAGATCTATGGGCTTCACACTTTCAGATACTATACATATCTGTAGAATTGAGAATGTATGTAGATACACATCTACTCAAGGTCTATGTAGAGATAGCACTATAGCCAGAATACAGCTTCCAGAAACATCTATAGCCAGAATATTTATAGTTACGATCCATGGTGGTACACCCTATATTGTTGGTGTACATGAGGTGGCTCTAGGATGAAGGGTCAGGGAAACATAATAATAGCTATACTATTCTTCTCAATTCTAATACTATCAGTAATACCTCTAACAGTTCACATCTACTATGCTTTACTAAATAATCAACAACTATATGAAAACCCAACAACCAGAAGAGTATCAATAGCTATGAAAGAGATGAGTAGAGATATTAGGGCATTCCTTAATACATCAAGTTCAGAACTATATTTAACCAATATAGGTGGAACAGATATAGAGATAGAGAAAGCAATTCTACACATATCTTGTGAAAACACAAACCACTATATAGACACACATATACAAACAACAATAAAGTCAGGACAAACCGTTCTGATATCCATACCAATTCCATCGCTATGTCAAAACCAAAGAACAGTAGCTCTACACCTAATAACAGTAGAAGGATCAGTAATAAGTAGCACAGTATTAACACCAGAAGATCTACAGAAAATACAATCACAACTCTTCAATACAACAATACCTATAGGAATATCTTCAGCAATACAGCTCATACCCATGAAACTAGCACCAAATGATGAGATATGGAACATATCTATCTTCAGAAAATCATTCAACATATCTACTCTAGACAATAGAGATAATCCAACAAGAATATCACAATTCACAGACCTAGGAAAAGGTATGAGTGGAGGAACAACAACAAAACACATATGGAGCCTACAAAATGTATATACAAACACAGAGATAAGAATAAATAATTTGAACATAAGGAATCTATGGATAGGTTATGATCCTAGAAACACATCAAGATACAACATACTCATAACAGCGGATAGCATTACATCAAATGTATTATCAATAGGTGGCAGAGGGGTAACAACAAACACTTATACAAGGATAAAGATATACGGTTTTACACCATCAACATCTCAAGAAATTCTACGACTTAGAGAGAAAAGCATTACACGACCAAGCCAAGATATAGCTGATTATACATTCAACAATAGTGCATTGGTTTTGAGTGGTAGAGCTGATAGAATCGAGATATATGTACGTTCAACAGGTTCAGAATCAAGCTACAATCCATACATAATGCTCATGAACACAGACAAAAGCTCTGGTTCAGCAGGAATACTATTTACATCAATAGACAGAACAGGGGGATCTTACAACACTAGAAATGAAGATGTTGATTCTTTACTTGATTATTCTACACAAGCTCTTGTCCTGGTGTATAGAGATTATGTTGTATCTAATTATGATAGTAGTGCTGTTGTTATTGCTGTTAACTATAGGTTTCATGATAATGAGGGTAGCGATGCTACTGGAATATCTGTCGATAGACCTATAATGCTTGTTGGTCTTGTTGACGAGAATGGAGCTATCTATAGCTATAGAAGCTATACTTTTAGAGAGTTAACGAGATACGAAGATACTTCTCCACCAACAGCACAAGCACAAAGTAGCTTAGTATTCATACCTCTTCCACCGAGAGAAACTGGTGAAAAGAAGTTCTATGTGTTTATAGCTATCCAAGATCCTTATCACTATAACGGTAATCTAGATGATCTTGATTTCACTCTCTATATAGAGTCTCTATCTATATTACCGATAAGCTGATTTTAGGTGAAGTTATATGGTATGTAATAAATTGAGGAGAGGTATTGCTGAAGGTGTTGCTGTTGTTATTGCTTTCTCTATTATAGCTATTTCTATATTTTATCTAATTCTAAACTTCTATTCAGTATTGTTGATCCAGCAACAAGTTGTAGCTACACCTAGTAGCTATGTTAATGAGAAGCTTGTTCCATTTTTGATAGAGAATGTATTAAATATAAAGAATGTTGGTTCTACAGTATCACGTATAACACATATAGTTGCGGTTAGTAGTGGTGGCACGAAAATAGTTATTGATGTATCATCTAATAAACTATGCAATATATCATCAACGATCCTCAGACCTGAAGATACATCTATGGTTAGCTGTCTAGGCTATATACCTATAGCCATCATTACTGAAAACGGTAGAGTATTCTCTGTAAGCCCCGAATTCTATGCTATAGCTCTTGAGAAAACACTAGGAATACCTATGACCACTATATATGGTGGTGTTATGCTTAAATCAACTTCTGAACTGCTGAAGTTCTTAGAAAATAAGTCAATTATGTATAGAGGTGCAATAAATACTACTACGTCATTAACCCCCATAATAAATGCATCTGGTATAAACATAAATGTAGAAGCACAACTCAATGCCTCACTAGTGTTCATAGGTGTAGCAGATCCTGTAACCAAAAAACTAAATATACTTGCTATAGGGAGAGGTAGATCTAATTCCTATATAAGAGTTGGTGACTCGATAATGAGTATAGCTGGGGTAGCTCCTGCTAGATATAGGCTCAAGATAGAGAATTTCACAGGATCTATAAACCTGGGCTTGGGTATACATACATGCTATATAAATAGATCTAGTTTCTGCAATCTAGTTCTAAATGGTAGAGCAGATAGAATTACACTATATAATGCGAGTAGAAGTATATCAGGTGTTGTTGGTCTAGATCCATATATATTTGTAGGCGATATAAACAATAACAGTAATGTAGAGATAATATTTGTTACACAAGATTTCACAACAGGTAGTAGAACGAGAGTTAATGACTACATCAGAGAAGATACGAGTGATCTCTATTATATAGACTCTACGGTTAATCCTATGAGAATTGTTTTTACTGGTGTACCTATAGATAGCAATATGTATTCTTCAGCTATACTCAGTATGAGGATGTTTTTCTGGGATAGTTCTGGAGATGATATAAGTGATAACGATAATAGGGTTATAATGAGGGTTGGTCTCTATGATGCTTCTACTAGATTGTTTATATACAGTACCCAGCTTAGCTACTATGAGCTTAATAGATATAGAAATGTAAAGCCATTCTCTATATCATATATAGCTAAGGACTTCACTATACATATACCGAAAACAGGGAACATTTACTATCTAGCTATAGAGTTTCTAGATCCCTATAGTCGCGAAGTTAATAGAAATGATACAGATTTAATAATCGGGTTAGAGTATATAGGTATAGCTCTCTCTAGTCGCTAGGTGGTGAATCTATGGATAGATCTAGACTAGGTAAGGGTATTTCAACAGCATTTATTTCATTCATGATCTCTCTAGTAGTTTTGGTAGTATCCACATATGTTATACTCAATATGATGCATTCTGCATACACCAGTTCTATAGCATTCAGAAATATTGTGAGATATTCACATTCCCATGAAATACATCAGCTTGTGTTAAATAAAACCATGAATAGTGTTGAGATCAAGAATATAGGTTCAAGCGATATAGTTATAGACAAAATGATAATAAAAGACTACACAGGCTCTATACAAGTTGTAGATGCAATAAACATTGTTTCCCAAGGTATATGTAGTTCATGTGTAATACCAACATATAGAGCAATAACGTGTAGACGAGATTACGAATACATAGCTATTGTAACACCTGGTGGAACAGTTGTAGATATACATGAACCTCTAATAAAAGCTTATGCTGTTAGAGCTAACACAACCTACATGATATCTATAACATTCGACAACATAAATTCTCCAGAAGATCTACAAGAAATATTTGATGTAAATAGAAGTCTTATAGCAAAACCATACACAAGAAGTATGACTCAAGAGAGATACAGAGGAGTAAAATCATCAAAACTATTGCTGCTTCCACCAGGTCAAGAAGCAGAATTCATAAATGCAACCGTTGAAACAGAGAGTAGTGGTGTAGCTTTTGGTGTTGCAGTAATCGGTTATGATCCTAGCTGGGTTAGAGAAAAGATGAGTAAACCTAATGAAGATATACCACCGAGATTCACGATAATGATATCTGGTCCAGCATTTACAGGTCAAGAAAAGATAACAATAGGTGGTAAACAATATACATTAACTGGCAATGGCTATAGAATTGTCATAAATAACTATACAGGTGTTATCCAGATAAAAAAAGATAACACTATTATTGCCTGTTCTTCTACAGTACCGAGCGGATGTAGCGGTATAGATCTACCAGCAATAGGTACCTGGTACTATGGAACTACAGATAGCTCAATTAGGATATATTTGAATGGTTTTGCTACATATGTAGCTAGATTCATGAGGATGGCCTCGGAGAATTCGGTTACTGGCGAGTCATCTTATTATCCATATCTGTTTATAGGTGATATAGATGGAAATGGTTTAAACGAGATAATATTTATAACAGAAGATGCGTATTACGGTAATAGCTCTAGAACCAATGATATGTATGGAAATGATGATTTAAGTGATTGGACTACTGTTCCACTTACTTTAAAGCTTCTGCAGATAGGTAGAGCCTTGGGTTCAGATGATGGATCAATAGATGGAAGTGTATATTCTGGTGTAGCTCTATACATGAACATATTCTTTCACGATAATTCTCATCCTGATGAAAATCAGCTTAATGATATTGATAGAACTGATTGGGTTTTAAGGATACTGCTTATAGATAGAGACAATAACGAGTATATAATTAGAGAGTATAGATACCAAGAGATATGCAATTATCACAAAACACGTGTAACAGATTTCGGTAGAGATAACTATTTTGCGAAAATATCTCAATCAATATATGTACCTCTTCCATCAACAGGTAGATACTGGATAGCAGTAGCATTTCAAGACAGCTATGGAACAGGGCTAAGAAATGATGCAGATTTTACAGTTGGGTTAGAGTTTATAGGTGTGGTACCTTTCTATAGATAGAGTCTATTTCTCTATATATACAACTGCACTATGCGGAGAACATTGTTATATGTTTTTATACACAATTTTTATGCATTATTGTTACGCTAGATATAAGTATATGTAGTTATATCACTTTAGAATTTCTGTTGATCTCTTCACTTCATTGGTTTAGTTACTGTGTTTTAGATGGTGTATAATGTTTATTAGAATGGTTATATTAGTACCAGGTTTATCTTCTGAAGAGTCTTAGGAATCCTCTTCCTCTTGGTTTTAGAGCTAGTATTGACCAGTTCCAATCATCTTTTGTTGCTATTTGTGTTGATGCTAGATATATTCTCTCGTTATCTGCATCCATAGATCCTAGCATCATTGATAGTATTTGTGGTCCTCTAGAGAGTCTTATTGCCTCTACTATCGATAGTGTATCATTTGTGAGTATATATGCTTCGTTGTCTGTTGCTACAGCTATATTTGTTCCTAGTATTGGTAGAGATTCTTGTGATGTATATATCTTGACTGCTTGTGGTGATGTAACTGTGTTTAGTGTTTCTCCTTCTCTACTGATTCTAGCTATACGTGTTCTACCTGCTGTATATATGAATCCATCTGCATCAAGAGCTAAACCAGTTATCGATCCCTTTACACTGGGTCTAGATATCTTGATCAGGTTGAGGTCTTCGGTTAGATACTCTATTCTCCAGTTGGATACACCATCAATTTTATCGAATCCTCCAACAATAATCTGCTTCATTTTCTTGTTATACGCTATAGAGTATGCACCTGCACCTCTATCTTTTGGATTAGATGTATAGCTATTGACTATAGATAGATCGTCTATAGATATCCTAGATACATGGATAGCTGTAGAACCTGTAGGAGTTATCTCTACACCTGCTACATAGATATATCTACCCACATTAACTACAGAAAACGGTAATATATATGGCTTCTCTCTATCTACTCTCTTCACGGGGTTGAGAAGTTTATCGAATACCATAATGGTCCAGAATCTATCTGTTGCACCAAAAACATAGATACGGTCGCCAACAGCTGTACAGCTGTATAGAGATGCGAAGGAATGTGCTTTATCGTCAACCCATTTAGCTATCATATGCCCATCTCTAGCATCTACACCTTCTACACGATACCTCTGTTTACCGTAGCCCATCAGCTCATCGAAACCAACAGCATACACAATACCGCTAGAAACACATACACTATATACACCATCTCTATAGCCACTAGGACTCGAAACATGGCTCCATATAATCTCCAAAAAGCATCACCAAGATAAACTGGGTAGTAGAGATTAATATGCTTTAACAACTAGATAGAGAGCATCACCATATAGCCACATATTTAAAGGGTATGTAGCCAAGTATAGTAGCAATAAATGTTATGAACTGTATAGATATAACTAGAGCTATAACTAGTCTAGTCTTCTTTCTAGCTATTCTCTCTAAAGCTACAACAGTATTTATGTATAGAAAAGGTAGAACATACACATAGTACCAATCTATAGGGCCAGCAACAATATTGAGTAGAGAAAGCCATGAAAACATAACAAAACCACTAAAACTTGTAGATATACCAGAACATAAACCAAGATCTCTACCAACTAGAACCAGATATGTTGTATAGAGAAGTAGAGGGATAAATAGATACCAAACTATAGAACCCATACCAACACCAACTACAGTATAGAGCTCTATAGAATCTAGATACACAAAACTCTGATTCAAAACAACATATGTTCCAGAAACATTACCTAAAACAATACTAAGTTCACCAACATATCTCCAGACCTCAACCTTAGCCAAAAGCTTTAGAAAACCGTTAGCAGCTATAGGTAGAGAAAATCCATGTCTCCAAGACATATACCTAAACATATCTATATGATGTCTAACAACAGCATCCCACCCCAAAGAAAAATCAGCAACATAGGTAGAGATATAGACAATAAAGACTATAGAGAAATAAAGAAACATCTTCCTATAATCTCTCAAACAGATAAACAGAATAAATATACCTAAAGCAATAGGAATAGCACTAAACTTAGAAGCAATACCTAGACCAAGAAAAACAGCTGAAAAAATATAACGTTTCTCCAAAAAAAGATAAAGAGCTAGAAAAGAAAAGAAAAGAGAAACAGGATCAAGAAGAAGAAAACGAAAAACATTAACAAAAAGAGAATCCAAAACAAGAAGAAGAAAACAAGAAAAACCAAGAAAAACATCACCACAAAACCTATAAACAATCAAAAAAACAAGAAAACAACAACAAAAACACAACAAACGAAAAACAATACGATCTACACCAAAAACATGAAGAAAACCTATAAAATACTTAGCAAAAGGAGGATGCTCAAAATTACATAGATAAGGAGGAACACCAGAAACATACCTCAAACCACAATCAATATAATAAACCTCATCACCATACCTAGGAAGTCTATTACCAAAACTATCTAAAACAAAATAAAAAACAGATACAACCAAAAGAAAAAACATAAATAAATATAAATAATATTTAAAAAACAGATTTGACGACTTCATTAAAATGTTTACCTAGCCTGTACAGTAGCTGAGATAACATTACCAGCTCTAGTATATATCTTGACCTGATAATTAGTACCACTAATAGGATTACCACCAGCTATACTAATTGTTTCTGTTGATTCCACACCAGGAGAAACAGTAAGGTCCCCAGCCAAATTAACAGTTAATCCTCCAGTTAGTTCTATTTTATAGATAACAGCTGTTGCTGATCCCTCATTCTTTAAATGCAGAATCAGTCGTCCATTAGTTGAGTTAATGTAGCTGTCTGGGAATATTTTTATGCTTTCTGTTGCTCCAAAGGTTCCCCACCAACCCATTATCCATCCTATTACTCCTATTGCTATGACTAGTGTTATTGCTACAAGTATTACCACAGCTATTATTGGCTCTATACCTCTGTATAGTTTCTTCATTTTTTCTCCCACTATATATTGGTTGTTAGCTCGGTATATAAGTGTTGAGGTTGGGTACCTATATTGGTTGCTGTTGTGAGTTATACTCTTATTGTTTTTTCTAGTACTGGGTATACTGTTCCTGATTTTAGGTATAGTTTTACTGTATACATTGTTCCATATACGTATTCTTTATCTAGCTTTATGTATATTTCGTCGATTTTTCCTGGATCAATGGTTTTTGGTGGTTTGAGTTCTTTTATCTCTATTCCGTATATCTCTAGTTTGTATATTTCTGCTTTGTTTTCTCCCATGTTTTCAGCTTTTATGTAGAGCCACCAGTTGTTGTCTGTAGTGTTTCTATATATCTCTATCTCTATTATTTTTAGTATTTCTGGTCTCCAAATCATTGAGTGATATGTTGTTGTTATCCATACTACAGCAGCTATTGTTATCGCTATAGCTACTCCAAGTATTATTATTGCAGCAAAAAATGTATTCATTTGGTTACCTCTATATACCTATGTACATGAATGTTGCTAGAGTCGCTATAGTGGATACTGTTGTTAGAATTGTTGCATGGAGAAAGCCTGCAGCTATTGTTGTTTGTGATGCTTTACCAGCTATTATGCCCATCATGTATGAGTTTACTATACTTCCTAGAGATATTACTAGAAGTAATGGTGATAGTTTGGCTATAGGTATGTTTGCTATAGAGAGAAGCATATAGAGAATTATTATCGGTATAGATGAGAGTAGTATTGCTCCGAAGTATGGCAGGAATATCTGGCTCCTCATCCTTCTCCTAGTTTCTTCCTCTAACTCACTCAAAACTTGTGTGAATCTAGCTAGAGTATCTATAACCTCTGGAGAACCACCACCAACAATTATAGAATCTGTTAGAAATCTGAATGAAGCTATAGTGAACCATTCTTTCACACCTTTTAGAGCTTTTCTAAGAGCTTCTTCAAGACTAAACCCTATCGATAGAGCAGCTGCAGATCTTTCGACTACTGGTGTTAGAGATCTATAGTTTCTAGAAGATACAAGGATAATGCATTTCTCTGGACTTAGACCAGTTTTCCTTACCTCACTTATATCTCTAAGAAGATCTGCTGTAGCTTTCACAAGCCCTCTATGACCTTTGAGAAGAGATCTATACTTTAGTGCTGGTGGTACAGAGAGAGCTATAAGTGCTGATGAAGTTGCATATACAGCTGATTTAACTTGCTGAGTACCTAGTCTCCCCATGAAGATATCCATACCTCCTGTAACTGCCAGAGCAATTACGAATATGGCTATAGATATGGGGATCCATGTGAGTAACACGGTATATGTTTCTCCAAATCCTACAGGATTTCTAGGCTGGTTTATGTGTATAGCTAGAGCTATAGCTATACCCATAACTGGTAGCACAAAGAAGTTGTATAGAGAAGGTGTTGTTATATCGATAGAGAAGCCTTCAAGCTGTTCTGGGGTTCTAAGAGCTTGTGCAGCAGATATAGCAGCTGAAACTACAAAGAACACAAATATAACGACAGAAACGATAACACCAAATATTATGTAGACTTCGAGAAAAGACATAAGCCTATTTAGAATACCTCTAACCTCAGTTGCTCTAGCCTCGAAAAGCTCTCTCGTTCTTATCTCTAGATAGTGAAGAACATCACCACCACTCCTAAGGGTAGTTGTGTATCCCAACATAATGTCTCTGAATTTTGAGCTTGGATGATTAGAAGCAACTTTCTCAAGAGCTGTTACAGGATCTTCACCAAATATCTTGATCCTAGTCATAACCCTCTGGGCTTCTCTCCTAATAGCTTTAAACACCTTTAGCTGGGAGATTCTCTCAATAACTTTCTCTAGACTATATCCACCTCTAACCATTGTAGCTATATAGGCCATAAAGAACGGTAACTCGTTCTCGACATCCACTCTCCTCATAGTGATGAGCATATAGGGATAGAGAAGCCTTACCATAAGCACCATGAGGGGTATCGTTATTGCTACAACTATGCCTATGATCAATTGAATAACTGTTAAAGGAGTAGTGAGAACTATGATGAGGAAGCCGACAACTGTAAACAGTATCGAGAAGAACAATATAGATAGAGTTTCAGCACCATATTTAACAGGATGTACATTGAGGCCAGCTCTATTAAATGCTTTTTCTAGCTCAAAAGCTCTAGCGAATTTTCTACCAGTAGATTCGAAGAATGTTAGAGAGAACGCCGTGAAAACATCTCTCGTAGTTATTCTAACATGTCTAGCAGGTTTTCGGCTAGCTTTCGTCTGCTGCTCTTCTTTTTTCTTGAAGAGTTTTTTAGAAGCTTTAGAATCTTCTTGTTTAGCTGTCATTAGCTTATCTCCACCTCTTTGAATACAGATTTGGGATCCACATAGTATCTGTAGACGTATGTTGCTACAGACCGATAGTCATTCTTTTTCTTAGTAATGAGCCATTCTAGAACTCTTTTACGTCTTTCAAGCTCATCTATAAGAGCATCGTATGGTTGTCCCGTCAATTCGCCTATCCTTTTGATAACTATACTGTTTTTGAGATCCATGGTAAAGACGTCTTCTGATGGATTCCACCTGGCTATCTCTATATAATTTTCGTAGTCTCTGACCTCCCAGATATTAGTTATTCTTCTACCTGGTCTAGATTTACCTTTTTCATCTCTTATCTGAACTCTCCTTATAACCATGGCTATATTGACCAGAGGTATATAGGATGAGGGTATGTTCATGGGTTCGGAGGTAAGTCTCTTGACGGCAGCATCTATATTCTCTGCGTGAAGCGTGGTCATACCGCTGTGACCTGTAGCGATAGCCTGGAAGAGCACGTAAGCCTCTTCGCCTCTAACCTCGCCGACAACAATGACATCTGGCCTGTACCTCAGAGAGAGTTTCACTAGATGGAATAGTGATACCTCTCCAACACCACTACCTATATATGAAGGTCTTGATACAAGCTGTACCCAGTTCTCATGGGGTATCCTTATCTCAGGGGTATCCTCTATAGTGACTATCTTGTACGTAGGTCTAAGAAGGGTTGCAAGAGCATTCAATGTTGATGTTTTTCCTGCACCTGTTACACCCATTATTAGTGTAGTCATCTTGTAGTCCATTGCTAGCCAGAAATACGCAGCTATCTCTGGTGAAAGTGTTTTGAACGAAATCATGTCAACTATGGTTATAGGTGATTCGCTGAACTTCCTTATCGTGAACGTGGATCCAGAGGTGGATACCTCTTTCCTAAACGTTGCCGCTAATCTATGTCCTCCGGGCAGTATGGCGTCTAATATGGGATAGGCTACAGAGATATGTTTTCCAGACATATGTGCAAGTTTGAGAATGTATTCATCTAGCTCTACATCAGATATGAACTCTATGTTTGTAGGTATAGACTCATATTTTCTATGCCAAATATAGACGGGTTTCCTAGGACCATTACATGATATATCCTCTATGTGTCTATCCCTGAATATAGGGTCAAGTATACCGTAGCCTATAACGTCTCTCTCTATATAGTACTCTATCTTGCTCCAAGAAAGACCAGGTGTCTTTGTGAACCTTATCTGGAACTCTCTGATAACCTTTCTAGCAATCTTTTTGATCTCTTTAGCAACATCTATATCAAGGGTAGCTATAGGCTTTATCTCCCACACTATATGATCTTTAACCTCTCTATATATCTTCTCCTCCTCTGGTGTAAGGGAAATCTCGTAGACCTCATATACGAGTTTACCATCAGGATCCTCAACAATATTTATATATACGAAAGGTTCGTGTATGGGGTAACTCTCGAGGACTTTGTAGCCTCTTCTAATGCTGTAGAGCTTATGTGTATACCTAATGAGTTCAGTGGCCTCTCCTTCAGATTTACTTTCCTCAACTATATTCTCTTCTTCGATCTTCTTTTGTTGTTCCTTCTTTCCTCTAAATTTGCTAAAAAAAACAGATTTAGTACTCTTTGTGTCTCCAGACATGGTCTCCACACAACACTAAATCTAGGTACACAAAAACTAACTACTGTAGAGTAGTATAAATATCTTATGTATTCCACTACAGAATTCGAGAAACATTCATTAAGAAATATATAGAAGGTCTATTAGTGTATTAATGTAGGAATCAATAGGTTGTAGGTATGGGTGTAAAAATGAACCTAAAGCTTACACCAAAAATGAAACCCATATCGAGAATTAGTAGGATATCTACAGTTGTGGCCATACTAATATCTCTATGCATCGTTTCGTGTTGCCTTAATCGAGAACTTTATGTACATACACAATTCATAGAGCCTAGGAACATGGTTTTCGCATACTCAATTGACTTAGCATCTATAGGTATAACACCGAAACACATCAACTTACTAGATAGATCAAGAGTTATGGTTGTAGGTAATATAGGTAATGTTAATGGTGTTGCTGTACTTGAGGTATCAAATCCCTACAGAGACCCTATAGTAGAGGATATTTATCCATTAACGGGCTCACCCACATGTACAGCCAAAGATGGTTATCCAACAACAAGAATAGCTGTTGGAAGTGATCGTGGAGAGATACTTGTATTCAGAGTTGATGGAGGTAGAATAACCAAATACCTCTACATAGTTCTTGGAGCAGACTTTTACGTAAATAAAATATTTCTAGCAAAAGATAGTGTAGGAAACGTAAAGATCTTGGCGTTAGTAAGTGAAGGAGGAGCTAGTGTAGCACCTTGTATGAATTGTCACCTCTACATACTCGATGAAGAAGCTCAAGGAGTATTCAGAATAGGTCCTAAGGTAGGGAATGCTACAGCTCTAGGTAGAGCATATGAAGGTGTGTATATCCAAGATGTAGCTCCTCTAGCTATATATGGTGACGATGGATTCTATTGGGATGCTTCAAAAGTATTACTAGCCTATATACCTCAAAAAGATGTGGTTAGATTTGTCCTTAATGTTACATACATGTACGAAGGAAAAGTTGAAGCTATATCAAAGGCGCTTGTAGAAGTAAACGCAACAGTAAGGGGACTTACCTCTATGGTTTATGGTGTAAACGCTAATGATAGAGGAGTAGCCTACATACCTGTACAAGTAGATTCCCAAAGACCTACGTACATAACTTTTGTGATAAGGAATATAGCTGGCGAAATTGTTTGGACCTACAAATTCATTTATGAGCCTAACAGATACAGAATACTTCCTGAAGAAATTCCTGTACCTCCAGCAATCCTACCAACATCACATGTAGATACAAGACCTGCAGAAAAAGTATACGGAATACCTGGGTTCCTTAGAGTAAACCTCATGCTCGTAGATACTACACCTGCACCAATTAGTATGGGAAGAAACATGTCTGCAACATTCCTTCTAGATCCACCGCTCCACGGACTATTCTTTATACGTGGATCAAAAGAAGCCATGTCTAAGCTCGTGTATGGATCTCCAGGATACATATATGTATCAACGGTAGCTATTGAAACGGATAGAATCAGAAACATAGTAACAGTAGAAGATTACGTAGGTATAGGAACAACCATTATTAGTGATGCGAGTACCTATAGCGATGGAAGTTACATCATGGTTGGTCTATCTGATGGTAGGCTAAGGGTATACTTACCTCAAGCAGGAGGAGGTTTCACATTAAAATATATATATACATTACTGCCATCAATAAGATCTATAACCACTATACCTACAGCTTCTGGCTATACCTATGTAGTTGTATCTGAAAGTGGTGTTCAGGTTCTAAGGACCATTCCTTATCCGCAGCCCATATTCAGAAAATTGCTGGATCTTTGTCTATCGTCGCCAAGGTATATAGATGGAGACACATTATTAGATGTATCGACAATTGCATTACTAGACTTAAGTAGCGTAGTGATTGTTAGAAACAGTGACATGGCTGTAGAGAGACAGATGATACTGTCTGTTGACGACATAATGGCTAGGAATATTATGGTAAACATCAATATGCCTGGAAATGAAACTACAGTAGATACTATAGCTGTATTCAAGTATCCGGAAGGTACTGTAGAGTATAGATTAAATGGAAATACATCACTAATGCTGAAGAACATATTAATTGGTGTTGAGTACGAATTGAACATATATACTGGTAGACCATACATATACAATAGCTCTATAAGATTTATACTTAGAGAAGATATGACTATAGACATCATTAGGAAAGAATACACAGACCTGCCAACGAAACCCAGATGCTGTAATCTTGATTTAGGGTTAAGATATAGAGAATATAATGTTGTATTAAGGATAGTGGATGATTTTGAACGTAAACAACCTGTAGCGCCAATTGATATATATATAGATGATATGGTTTTGAAAGAAAACACATATGAAGAGACATATACAGTCAGAATGCTATATGGTGTACATAGATTAGAGGTAAGACCTTCAAAAGATTTCGAAGATGCTTATATTACTAATCTAACTGAGGTCTTTATAGACAGAGATACAGAAGTTCAAATAGTTATCAAAAGGAAAACATACAATATAATGATTAAGGTGGTGGATGAACTTACAAATTCGTACCCCATAGCTCCTATAAACATGACTATATTCAAGACCTTCTATATGATATCACCTGAAAACTATGTAATTAATGTAACATTGCCCTACGGAGCTTATAAAGCCGCAGTCAAACCTTGTAAAGGTTATGAAAAAGTCTATGGTGTGAAAGAAATAGAGATGAACGTTCCTAAGGTCAAGGTCTACATGATCAACATGTCTAGAAACATGTATAGAGTTGATATAAGGTTACGTGACATATATAGTGAAGGACTAGTTGCTCCGATTGATCTCTACTTAAATGGTACATTAATTGTGTCAAATATTACAGAACCTAGGATTGTACGTAGCATATCCTACGGTAATTGGACGCTCAAGGTAGCGCCATCTAAAGGCTATGATTACGTGTACGAATCACATGATATAGAGCTTGGTGTTTATGAAGATACTGTTCGAGAAGTCAATGTTCCCAGAGTTAATTACACTATAACAATAGATCTAGTTGATGTATATGGAAAAATTGTATCACCATTATCCATAGCCATGAGAGGTCCTGTATCTACTGAACGTATTGTTGAACCTCCGGGTAGAACTATATATCTAATGTTACCCTATGGAAGTTACGGTATTGATATACAGCCTTCAAATACTTCCATCTATAAGTCTCATACAATGGCTATAGAAGTAAGATCTTCACAAAATGTAAAGATACCCATTCAGAGAGTTGAATATAGACTCGAGATTAAAGCTGAAGATAGATATATAGGTATTGTTGTTGGAAGATTCGATGTATATATCAATGGAACAAAGAAAGCTGAGAACATGGCTATTAGTACATCTCTTGATATACCCTATGGAGTATACTCGGTTCAGCTCATACCTAGTGGCACATGGGATAGAGGTTACGAACCATCTAAGCCTATTGTTGTTAATGTAGTAGGCGATACCTCTATCACTATACCTGTAGATAGAAAAACTTATGCGTTAAAGGTTGTAGTTGTAGAAGGTGTAAATCCTGTTAGAAACGCCATTGTAACTATATATAGTATGGAAACCTTAACAACAGTAACACAACTGATAACAGACGAGAGGGGCGCTATTGAGACGAAAATACCCTATGGGTCTTATAGAATAGTGGTCTCACATCCTGATTACAACATCGGAGAAATACCCTATATAACGCTTGATAATGATAGAAGCGAATTAATATCGATATCTCCAACACCAATAGCACTAATTTGGAGATACATGCCGGTAATAGCCACGTTAATATGTCTTGGTATAGCGGTTTATGCAGTAATGAAGATTAGAGCCATACTTGCTAGAAGGTTAGCGCCAGAAGAAGAACTATTTTAGAAGATAACAAATAATGTGTTCCGGATTCAACTATATTTTCATTTTATTACTATATACAAGTATTATTTGATCATTAGACTTAAGCTATAGAAAATATTTTAAAATAATACATAGAAGGAGGTTATTATGAAATTTACACTCTCTAACTGAACTTCAGTACAACGGTTCTAGGTACATCATCTATGTAGACAACAATTAATTTAGCTTCTACATCTATATTGCTCAGTATTTCAAGCTCCTTTCTAACAGCCGTAAGCAATGTAATTTTGTTGTTTAATGCTTCTACAGCTGATTCTATAGCTGATAACTCTTGTGAAGGCGATGGATTCACTACTACTCTTACATTACGTAGAGCTATCTCGTTAGGTGATGATGATTCTGGCAAACCTAGTTTAGTGAGTACACCCTTAAGCTTTTTCTCTTGCTCAGATCTAACCCTCAGTTCTTCAAGTCTTCTAAGCATTTCACCTAGTCTTCTTCTATATTCAGAAACAGCATCATCTAGGCTTTTAGTGAATTCAGCTATACTTCCAAATTCTCTTATAACCGTAGACAAAGAGATCCACCATAATACCACACTTGCAGAACTGGAATAAAAATATTTCGTATACTAGATAAGATATCGATATCAGAGTTTCATAAATACTTTTATATATTCAAAAATAGAGTGATTCATAGGTATTCAGGTGTAATAATTAATGTTTTTAAGTAGCGGTAACATTGTAGAAACAGTTGAAGCAGATTTAAAGTCATTAGGTCGTGTATTAAGAGAATATATAACGAAGAAGTTTACAGGACATATAAACTACAGGAATGTTGTGCAAGGGGTATACATATCCATATCTATGGTCGATGGGAATGTAGTTGGTTGTAGAGCTGTAGATAGAGGTGTTGTATACGAGGGTACAACATGTAGCGATACAGCAATGAGGTACCTCTATCAACCTGATGGAGTTATAGAAGTTGTAGATGTCTCTAAGAGAAATGTTTTAATTGATTTAGTGATATTTCCGCTATCTAGACTAGAGGAAAGGACAGCTCTAATAACATCCCTAGGTTCTGAAGCAGTTGTGACACCAACCGCTCCTACACCAACAGAAGCTATACTACCTCCTGCAACAAAACCAAAGGAGGAAGCACCTGTAGCATCAGTAGAATCTGTAGTAGAATCTGTAGAGTCGGCCCCACAACCTTCACCACCCTCAGTTGTAAGTGTCGCTGAAGAAAAAGCAATACCGAAGCAGGCGGAGACTATTGTACCTCCGCAGCCTTCTGTTCCTCCAACACCTACCGTAGCTAAGGAGATTTCTATATCTAATGAATGTATAGATCCTTTAACTCTCTACAGTGTTATTAGATCTTCAAAGATTGTAGAATCAGTACCAACATCATTGTCGCTAGATGAGGTTATCGAGAAAATAAAAAGAATTGTTCAAGAAAAAAGACCTAGGTATGTATATGTTAGTGGAAATATTGAAGAAGCTTTTCTACGTTTAGTTCATGATACTGAAACAGCCAATATATACATTGAGTTAGAGAAAGATGGTGCTCAAACGTGTGGTAATAATGCCTTAAAAACTCTGGAAAATAAACAAATATCGAATATAAGGATATGGACGATATCACCATAACCAATTCTCCTAGTATATGATATTCATAAGTCGCATTTTATCTATGTTATTTATGCTATGTACACAAACCACAACATAATTCTCTATATTACAAAGTTATTTATTCCGTAAGTATTTCTGAGGTATTTCCTCTCTCAGTTCTTTTAAGTAAATACACATCAACTCTATACCTAGGTGTCCATAGATATGGAGGGAGTCTCAAAGCTACTTATAGAGCAACAGATCGTCGATGTTCTAGAGCATGCGAATCATAGAGTACAGATCTTAAGGAGCAATGGTTTTGCTAAAGAAGCTGATAAAGAATTCGCTACAGCAATTCTGACAGCACTTTTGCTAAGTAACGCCTACTGTAGCTATCAGTATCTAGATCAAGATACATGTATAGAGCTAAGCAACCTACTTGGATATACATTAGCAGTATATATAGCTACCTATAGAGTTAGAGTTGATGAAGAGCTTGAAACCCTTTGGACATACCTACAATCTCTTTGGACTCAAAGAGAGGTAGCTGTATCCATACCATCGTAACTTGATCCTAAAATTTTAATCTATTTTCTTAAAAAGTATCGGAGACTCTTTGATAATGTATCTAGAAACAAAACCCATATTGAATTGCTCTAATCCTTTCTTAATCTCAATACCAATAGCCACAAATAATTTTTCAATAGTTTCAGGTATAACTGGATAGAGGAGTAGAGATGAAATTCTTACGGCTTCTAATGATGTATATATCGTTGGTCTAGGGTTGCTAGATTTCCAGGGTTCCTTCTTATTGAGGTAAGCATTAGTTTCATGAGCAATATCTAGAACGTGTTTAACTGCTTCAGATATCTTTAACTCATTGTAGCTCTCAATAGCCTTATCTCTTATTTCAGAAACTGTTTGCCCGAAGTCGGTATCCAGATCTTTCTCGACTATACCTTCAAGAATTTTCTTAGCTAATGTTGTTACACGTCTAACCAAGTTGCCATAGTTATTAACCAGGTCATTGGTATATATAGAGTCATAGATATCCCAAGAGATTTCGCTATCTTTATCGAAATTCGATATTCTAGCAATAATGAATCTTATTGCTTCAGCTGTACCATATCTTTTAGCCATATCGTCTATAGATACAACATTACCTAACGATTTACCCATTTTCTGTCCTTTAAACGTTAGAAAAGCATGTACAACAAGTTTCTTAGGCGGTGGTATACCGATCATAGCTAGCAATGAGAACCATATAGCTGTGTGGAACCATAAGATATCCTTGCCTATGAATTGTATAGAATTGCTCCAAAACTTGTTGAACTTATCTGTATTTCTAGGATAGCCTAATCCAGATAGATAGTTGAGGAGTGCGTCAATCCATACATAAGCTGTATACTGAGGATCGAAAGGGAGCTCTATACCCCAATAAACTCTGTTTTTGAGTCTAGAGATAGCTATATCCTGTAAGCCCTCTATCTCTATTTTGCTTAGAACCTCTAGAGCGTAATGTTTTGGATAGACGGTATCGCCCTCACGCAATATCCTTACCACATAGTCTTTGAAAGCTGAAAGCTTCAAGAAATATGCATCTTCTTCAATAAATTCGAGGGGTCTTCTATGTATAGGGCATAAAGGCTTACCATTCTCGATGAAGTACTCTTTTTCGCTATAGAATTTCTCGCATCCTGTACAATACCATCCACTATACCTGCTTTTATACACATAACCTCTTCCATAGAGCTCATTAAGAACATGTCTAACAGTTTCCTCATGATCGCTATCAGTTGTTCTTATAAACCTGCTATACCTAATATTAAGTAGTTTCCAGTATTCTTTATATATGTTGACCATACTATCAACAAATCGCTTAGGATCTACACCATGTTTTTCGGCTTCACGTTGAAGCTTTAGACCGTGTTCATCTGTGCCGGTTAAGAATAGAACTTCACACCCAATTAAGGAATACCAACGAAATGCTATATCAGCTAAAACGGTGGTATATGCATGGCCTAGATGAGGTTTATCGTTTGGATAATATATAGGTGTAGTTACATAGACTGAACACACATCTGTCAATATCGATACACCTAGTTGAGGTAGCTCTCCTGCAAAACCCTGGGATAACGCATATTAGCGGATTTAAATGCATTCATAGAGCCAGCCTAAAGAATTATTAAAATTACTATCTTGATTAGAAACATTGATACTCCATCAAGGGCTGTTCAGCTCTTATATGGGTCTATATCGGTTGAGGTTATCACCTCATCTCTTTTCCTCTGTACTTCACTCGGGTTTTCATCGGGCTTAGAGGAGTTTATGTGGATTCCAGGTACCCCACATCCTGGATGTTTTGGAAGAGCCACTGTTCAGGGCATCTCAGTGGCTCTCAATCCATCCTCGAGGTATCTTCACACGTATCGCTGTATAGGATGCTTATAAGCGTTTTACTCATATGAACAGATATGGAATCCGATACAGTTGTACCAGGCTACAGACGGTGACACAGGTATGATAAAATTGAATAGCATTGTTTTTGGCATTGATGTCTTAGATAAGCTTTTTGGAAGTACATTAACATCCCCATCAACAATAGTAGTAGCAGGTCACCCTGGAGCTGGTAAAACTATACTAGCTTCAACTATCTGCTATAGAAATGCGTTAAATGATAATAAATGTCTCTATATATCTTTTCAAGAACATAAAGAAAAGCTATATAAGAATCTAGTGAAGTTAGGTATAGATTTTGAAAAAGTCGAAAAATTAGGGAACTTCTTGTTCACTAGGTTGCCCATAGTTCTAAATGTTAATGATATTGTTGCTGAAATACATAGAATAGTAGAAAGCTTTAAACCTAAAGTATTAGTAATTGACTCGATAAATACATTTCTTTTATCGACATCAGATGAAAGTAAACGTGCATGGTTACAGAACTACTTTTACGAACTTGCAAAACAAATAGATGGCGTCGTAGTACTTGTTGCAGAGCTACCTTTCGGTTCTGAAACAGTAGATTTGGGTTCTATAGAGTTTGTAGCTGACGCCGTGTTTATTCTTAAACATAGAGTTGAAGATGGTAGACTTGTTCGAATAATTGAGATAAGAAAAGCTCGGGGATCACCTATAACAGTTGCTGAAATACCTTTTACGATACTAGAGAAACAGGGTCTCAAAGTGTATGTACCTCCAATTCTCGAGGATATTCCATCAGAAGGAGGTAGAGTAGAGCCACCATGTAGACATCTAGCAAACGCTTTAGGTGATATCCAAAAAGGTCATGTAATCTTTATATCTTATCCATCAATAGCTCGTCCACCAGAAATATTTCTCCAAATCTATGGATTTACATTAGCGAACAAGGCTAGAGCGCTCGTAATAAGTTTTAGGATTTCACCTGCAACAATGAAGCAAACAATAATTAAGAGTCTCGAGTCTTTCGGTATCAGCGATATAAGGGTAGAGAAATTTATAGAAAGCAATTTCGTATTTAAAAGCTATAATCCATTTGCATACTCAAGTACAGAACTCATGACACAGATAATAGAGGTAGTAAATGTTGTGAAACCAGATATAGTTCTGCTCCACGCCTTTGATATATTTGCGTTAGCATATAAACCTAAACACATGTCTACGATCTATAATATGGTGAACTATATGAAAAGCCGGAAAATACTAACCATAATAATGTCTATTAGAGCAAACAGTGATATAACCATGTTATTCTCGAGATTGGCAGATATCAATATCGCATTCAAATACAGGTTCCCCGGAGATAAACTCAGCAAGATTGTATATCTATGGAGGAGAGAAAGAGAGCCTATAGTGCTTTCAGAAAATGATTTGAAGACATGTAGAGACGATGTAATTAGTTCTATAGGCATATAATCGTATAGTAATTCTTCTTCATTCTAAAGAGTAGCTATTTCTTGGTTTATATTTATCAATGTAGCATCAATATTTTTAACTCTTTATGGTCTTACCGAAAATGTATTAAGGTCTACAGATATGTTTGTAAAAAAGATAGCGTCTCTAGGACCATCATCAAATAGTTACGAAATCATTAGATCTATGGTTGAGTTTGGTGTAGATGGGTTTAGGATAAATTTTGCTCATGGAGATCCAAACGAATGGAAAATGCGTATAGAATATGTTAGGAAAGCTGAAGCTGAGTTAGGGAAGCCTTTACCGATTATTGGCGATATACAGGGACCTTCGATTAGGATTGGTGAAGTTTCTAACCCTATAGTCTTGAAGAAAGGCGATACTGTACGTTTTATATTAGGTTCTACACCTAGTAATGCAAATACTGTACCGATACTTGCTAAGAAATTTTTTGATATAATTGAGGTTGGAGATATAGTCATTATGGATGATGGGAGAACAAGACTTCGCGTTATAGATAGGGGCTCTAATTATGTAGATGTTGTAGCACTTACAGAATCGGTGATAAAGTCTAGAAAAACACTAACAATACAAGCAAAAGAGATAGATATGCCTATCTTAAGTGATAGAGATTTGATGTGTATAAAGTTTACTGTAGAAAACGATATTGACTATATTGGTTTAAGCTATGTTAGGAAAGCAGAAGATATAGAGAATGTCAGAGATATATTAAAAAGATACGGTAGAAGCGATATAGGGATTATAGCTAAGATAGAAACTAAAAATGCCGTAAAGAATCTTGACGATATAATTGAAGTAAGTGATGTAGTTCTTGTAGCTCGTGGAGATCTAGGAATGAACTTTGGTCTTGAAGAAATACATCATCTACAGAAACTTGTGGTAGATAAATGTTTGAAGAAGAGAATACCTGTCATAGTTGCTACACAACTCCTAGAATCTATGATGGAGAATACTGTTCCCACAAGAGCGGAGGTTGTTGATGTAAGTATAGCTATAGAGATGGGCGTAGATGCCTTAATGCTTACAGGTGAAACATCAGCTGGAAAACATCCTCTAGAAGCTGTAAAGTGGTTGAAAAAGATAGTGGATTTTGTGGAAAGACATATACATAAATCAATTAATGAAGCATCTTCAAAAGCTAGAGAAGGACTTGAAGACCTACGCTTAAGGTTTACAAAAGGTGTTTTAGAGCTTGCAGAAGATATTGAGGCAAAACTTTTTGTGTTCAGTATGTATGGGAATACAGCTAAAAGAATATCAACGCTAAGACCTAGAATACCGGTATATGTAGCATCGCCAGATATACATGTACTTAGAAAACTATCTATTCTCTGGGGGCTAAATCTACTACATGTTGAAGCAAAAAGCTATGAAGAAGGAATGCAAAAAATGCTTAAAAAAGCTATAGAAAACAGTTTAGTAAGTTATGGAGAATTAGCTGTACTTACTTATGGTCTGAGAGAACCAAAACAACGCGTAGAAATACTCAGAATAGGTAGCTAAAATAAATCGAGATCAGGCCTCAATAACATTAAGCATCTCTTTTTCGGAAAGTTTTACGACTTTCAGATATTTATAGCTTATCTCTTTTAGATCGCTATTATCTCCCATAATCATAACGGATATTAATCTAGAACGTGAATAGGCTAAAGACTTTTTAACCAAACTTTTGGCTATTCTATCTTCTCCATCGGTTATTATTATTATATCGCTAAAATCTCTAGATCGAAACTTCATTATATCATTACAAGCCGTTATGACCGACTTAGAGATATCTGTTCCTCCACCATTTCTAACCATAGCTACATATTCAACAACTTTAAGCACCTCTGATGGTTTAGCATTAGGTTTAATCCTCATAAGCTTGTAGGGCTCAGAATCAAAAAACCTTATATAGAATGCTCTCTTTTCAATCCTGCTTCTCATCAATAGTGCAAGAGCTGTAGCTTTTGCCCACAAGATTTTGTTTCCATCCATACTTCCAGACTTATCTATCAACACATATATAGGCCCTAGCGACATGTACAGAACCTTATTGTATAGAAGTAGCTTGTTTTCAGCTATCTTAATATATATGTATATGGATGGATAGGCTAGTTCTGTGGATACAATTCTCTCTATATCCGAACCTATCGTGTATCCTTCTACTTCGCCTCTTTGATAGCCCACCTTCTTTTTCTTAACTATAGTATTTATGTTGGGCATTTTTGTTAAGAACATTAATATCTTCTTTATATCAGTATTTCTAACCAACCTTAGAACCTTATTTACATCTTCATCTAGATCAAGTGTATGTCCCACACCTGCTCTATAGCCGTAGGTAAAATGCTGTAATTCTTTTATTGTTTCTGAATGTTCTACCGTTTTCTTTACAGCATTTCTAACTATGCTCTTCAAATCACTACTTTTCGAACCATCGCTATCTTTGCTACCATTTTCTACTTCAGTATCTTTGTTTCTGGTGCTTGTTCTTCCTCTACCCATGTGACCTTGTTGTTCGTTTTCTGCTTTAAGTTCTTCTTGAAGATTCAGTAGAAATAGTGTCCCTATAGCTACAGAAGCAAAAGCATCAGCAATAGTATAGTATCTAAGTCTCCTGAATTCACTGTCTTCAAGAGCGGACCTGATAATTTCGTAAATATTTCTATTACCTACGGCAATTTTATCAACATCCTCAAGAATTGGAAAAGGTAGATAGAGCGAATAATAGGCATCTACAGCTAACTCTAGTTGAACATCATTATGCATGCTAAACTTCTTTAAATTATCAAGTATTTTCTGGCCTCTATACCTAACAAATGGGTCTTGATAGTCTATATTCTTTAGGGAACCTGGCATTACTTACCCTCAATTTTCTGTCTTATTTTGCTTAACACCTCATTTAGATACTCTATGACTTCTGTAGCCTTCTTATGTACTTTCTCGTCACTTGTTTCTCTAACTATAGATATGACTCTATCTCGAGTTGATTCAAGATCTCGATATATCTCTAGTAATCTATATTCAACAAATCTAGATGTTACGCTGGGAAATGAAGATATGTAGTTGTACACTTCTCTTACATTTCTATGTATTTCTTCAAGTTCCTTAAGGTACCTGTAAGCTGTCTTAAGTTCTTCAGAGAGAATTATGTTTATACGCTCAAAATCATCTATATCGTGAGCAGCAACAAATTTTAGTACCGATAGATCCTCCTCTATAGCAGTAGATCTCCCATTAAGCACAGCATGAGCTGCTATAACCTTTAGCACCTTACCCTTTCTTCTATCGGTTAGATGTATGTTTTTGGATTCAAATATCGAGAAAAGTTTCAATACCTTACTTTCTATTGGTGTAAGATCTACCTCAAATATCGTCCTATGCATATTCTCTAAATCATCTTTATCAACTCTTATTTCAGGTTTCGCGTAACCGTATTTCTCTATATTCCATGAATATCTGAGTAAGTCCTTCCAAACATCATCAGATACAGGTTTAACATAGTGTCTCAGCAAAAACCTGTCATAAAGAGCTTCAAGTTCAGGGTCTTCCGGAACTTCATTACTAGCGCCAAACAGACTCCATAGAGAAACCTTCATCTCGGTATATCCATCGTAAAATACTCTTTCATTCATTATAGTCAAAAGCGTGTTTAGTATAGCTGAATTCGCTTTAAATATCTCGTCTAAGAAAACGATTTCAGCTTCTGGTAACTTGTTTGTCGTTATCCTAACATACTTACCTTCCTTTAATGCATTTATATCCAATGGACCGAAAAGTTCTGCAGGTTCCGTGAATCGTGTTAAAAGATAGATGAAGCACCTCATATTCAAGATAGTTGCTGTTCTTCGTATTAATGCACTTTTGGCTGTACCTGGTTCACCTATTAGAACGGCATGCTCTTTTGTCAGTAGAGCTAAAAGTATCACCTTAGCCTCTTCTTCTCTACCAACAAAAGGCTTCGTAAGTTCAGCTAGAATCTTAGATGGTGCTTGTAATAAACCATTGTTTCCATACCTATTCATTTTGTTGTACTACCTCTGCTAACCATATCTTTACAGTGCTTAAGTAGTATATATGCTAATGACTCTAAATTAAACAGTGTGTTTCCATAACAATCATCTGCATCGTTGAACAAAGGGTCTGTAGGTAGATATATGTATTCATCTTTACAATTGATATACGAAGTTTCTTCATACACCTTTAGTCCTCTATATACATCTCTACTCATATATGTAGTTGTTATTATTCTATGAAAACTGTACATATAATTGATAAGAACATTACTGTCTAGGCAGTCTAGAAACGATCTAAGTACTCTGTACAGGTTCAGCATAACTTCAAGAGGTTTAACTGTTTCTATAAATTCTGTGGCTATAGTTTTTGCTCCTAGCTCTAAAAATTTCTTGATGTTGCTCTTAATTATGTATGAATTCCTAATTAATTCATAAATTACATTAAGTGTGTAACTAATGAAGTCAATATCTATCATATTTATTGTGTCTAAAGTACTATGATACAGACCATTACGTAATACTTCATTATAGCTATGTATGGTTATACTTGGAATACCTAGAGATGTAAAAGAAAATGAATCGAAAAGCATACTATCATTCTCTAAATTATTAGTGTCTATCCCTATGTTTACTAGAAAACCTCTAGCGACAAGATTTGATGTCGAGAACCTTAACTCACCTTTATAAAGGACATCAAGGTTTAAGACCAGTAATACGTCCTCTAATAATCTATTGGCATTACTAGTCACATGTTTTCTTGAACCAACTAACCAGTAGAATGACGATAAAGGATAGGGAAAACCTTCTTCTGCTGTAAAGAAAGCTAGGGTAATCCCTTCTCTTAAACCTTTCCTAATTATTGGGTTTCTGGGTATATCAAGCATTAAAGCCACACCTACAGAATCATCAGTTACACCATTAAACCAGTGATCATGGTGTGAAGTAATGTATATATACTTGTCTGATGTATTATTCAATTTCGCTATAACGTTGTATCCGTAAGAGAATCTCAGTACAGATTTAGCAGTAATGTGTATAAATTTTGAATTAAGTAGTTTTCTACCAACATTCTTAGCTATATGGATAACAGGTATACTGGAGGGCTTAGTAGGTTTTTGGCTCGAGATAATATCATCTAGTACAACTATTCGTCGCAAAGCCTCATATATATCCACAAAAATTATTGCCATAGGTTGATATCTTCTAAGAATATACGTATAAACAGTTATATAGTTCGGATCATCAACACCATTAACAACAACTACCTTTTCCTCTAGACTACTATTTGTATTGTTTAAAGAACCTAGATCATGTATATAGATGATGTTGTTTCTAGACGTATTTATATCGATATAACCTTCGTAGGGTGGATGAATAGAGCAACGGAACGTCTCGTCATCTAGATATATGATACAGAATTCTTCATCCCAAGTAGAGACTTCAACAGGTTCTATCACAACCTCATCTACGTAATCCTCTATAACAGACTTTATTGATTCTATTTGTCGATATTCTCTTGAATTACCCGCTACGACTTCTCCTATACTAGAAAAGCTAGATACATAATTTATAATAAGTTTCACATTATTGAAACTCATTATCCGTACCCAACTATGGTTAAAACAACACTATTTAAATAAATTATTCAGATAAGTATATTCAATCTATTCGTATCTTAATGCAACAGCTGGAGGTATTTTTGATGCTCTATATGCAGGAAATATACCACCCACTATGCCTATAGCTATGGTTAAAGCAATCGTTATGAATATCCTACTTGGTGCAAATTTTGGTGAAGCCTTTATGACCATGAGAGCTTGTTGTGAGGCTCTTACCTCAAATCCTACAGAAGCTAGAATATGTCCTCCTACAACACCTATCGATATACCTATAGCTCCTCCTATCAAGCTCATAACTATACTCTCCATGAGTATCATTATGAGGACCTGCCAATCAGTAAAACCTATAGCCTTCATCACACCTATTTCTCTTGTTCTTTCTACGACTGAAGTAATCATTGTTGCAGAAACCCCGGCTACAGCTACAGCAAATGCTGATAGAGTAGATGCAAAGGAGATAAAACTCATAGCACCTGTAATAGAACTTACGATACTAGCTATACCTTGGAAAGAGATAACTTCAGCAGAATTCCTAAACAATGACTGTAGCTCTCTAACAATTACAGGGACATCACTACTGCTTCTAGCTAAAATTATTAATCCAGACCAATCATTTAAACCAAATACTCTTCTACCGGCTTCAAGAGGCATAAATATTGTTGTATCTGGACTAAGTATAAAGGCACCTCCAAATTCCTTCAATACAGCTGAAACCATGATGTATGCTCTTCTAATAGTGTTTTTTCCTCCTTCAACTCTTAGATATGTTATTGAAATAACATCACCTACATCATAAATATTTTCACCATCTTTGTAGGCAATTTTGTAACCTACTACAGCATTTACGAATTCAGCACTAGTTGGTAGAGATCCTTTCTCTACCTCTAGTCCTCCGAAAGCATCAAATATTATATCTATGGGAAGAGCGTAAACAAACAGTAGTTTATCTTCTCCACCTATTCGAGTATATGCTTGAATGGAATAGAATGGTTCTGCTCGAGACACACCATCGATATTCCTAATAGTATTCAAATCGCTTTCTGTAAACCTATATCCTGAATTAGGGAATAGAACTATAGTGTTCTGACCTATGCGTTCTATCTGAGATATAACATAATCGCTATATCCATCTATTACACTCGATATCATTATAAGAGCTAAAGGACCTATTGCTATACCTATTATCGTTAGTATCGATCTGAGCTTTCTCTCAGATAAAACCTTCAACGACAGTTTAGCTATATCCAGAAGAAACTGCAACATAGCTTTATACCTCAATTTTTTCGCTAAGTTTATGCATGTGTTTTCTAACATATCTATACAATATCAATACCATGAATACTAGGAATACAACTACAAGAGCTATTGTAACAGAATGTGTCAGTAAGGGCATATGATCTCGGTTCACTCTTATCGTAGGACTTACAGATCTCTGTTCATAAGATATGGCTATAGGTAGCTCTACATATCTCGACACACCATACTCATCTCTATAACTTATCTTTAGAACCAGTGATGATATTGGTCTATCGGCTGAAGCTTCAACCCTAAATGCGTATTGTGATGCAGGATCTAGATCACCAAGAAAGCTTGCACCCAACATCCCATCCTCTTCCAGTACAGCTACTTCAACATTTCGTGCAGTAGCCAATCCATAGTTAACAATAGTTCCTGAAACAGTCAAAACATTACCTACACCACTAGCCTTTAAATTAGCTACCTTGAGATCAATGAAAGGCTCTATAAGTGATGCTACTGACATATTAACATACCTAATGTATCCCGAGACGTCTCGATAGAGTATTGTCAACATGAACACAGCTGTTGTATATCTTATAGCCTGTACAGCTGTTCCTGAGAAAAGCGCCATAGGATTATAAACTAGCTGAAACGATACATACTTTGTTACATTCGGTCTTAAAGTATCTATGTACCTCAGACCACCACTTGGTATAAGTAGAGGTGTTTGTGGAATTAAATAGACATATACATTGTATATAGGTGCAGAACCTATATTTTTAAGCCCTATAGTCATTGTTGCTGTACCGTTCTCGATCTTTATAGGCTGAAAAACAGTTACATCGACAACTCTAATCGATCCAATGACATGTATAGGTATATCTATAGGTATCTTTCTAACATTATTCCACTGATCTATAAAGTTAATGTAGGCTCTAGCTGTATAGGTTCCTGGAGCATCAACTAGCAGGTTAAGCTTCAAGTAGAAGTGCAGTATATCGCCATAACTATACTGCTCTACGTTACTGTATTCTTTAATGATCCGACTAATGTATTCTTGTAAAGATCCGTACTGAAGACGTAATGTGGATGCCAACGTCATTGACTGTATCATATCTGGTGAAACTCTTGTTGCTACTATAGAAGTGTATGAGGTATTAGTATCTGAGCATAGGATATTCGATGGTGTGTATACCTCTAGTACAGGTCCCCTCATTATAGGTACATAGTTGTTTCTGATCCCTATCCCTAGAATAGCTCCATAGGTTCTAGGTTCAGGTACTGAATCAAGCCATTGAATGGAAAGTAATGAAACAGAACTAGATATATCATTCACCTGTAGATATATGTCGAAAACATCTTCAACTCTCATATAAGGTAAACCACTTTCAACAATATACTCTACAGCTAGTTTAGCCCAATATCTACCCGGCTTAATTTCTTCGTCTATAGATATGGTGAAAGATAGATCTACTTGTTGAAAACTCTGTATAGGTCCAGATACATAGCTATAAGCATAGGGTAAACCACGTGACGAGAAACCTTTTGGCAGTAATAGCTTAGCTGAAATACCTGAGACACGATAAGGCCAACTATTATACAATCTTACAACATATGTTGTGTTTTCTGTGGCCGGATATACAGGCCAGTTGTTAATCCAATAATGATCCACAAGATTTAGTCCTCTACCTCCTGCAAATGTATCTACATTCATGTATATTGTGTACAAATCTCTATCAACTATATGTGTTCCATACTCACTAAATACGTACTGGATAACTACATCAAAGGGTATAGATTCATTTGCAGATTCGGCTAAATCTATATAGAATGTGACTGAACAGTAGGCTGTAGGTAGTAGAGTAGCTGCACATAAACTTCTATTTGTAATTGCTGTGGCAAAGTTAGTTAAAGGTGTTACTTGTACCTCTACATCATCAACTCTATATCTACCATTATTAATAAAGACAATTGTTAGAGGTGCATTTCGTTGACCTGGTAAAGCACGTATTGGTGTTTGAATACCCCAGTACCATGTCGAAGGTTTTATGTAGGGTCTATAGTAGCTATAATCGGCTACAGCTAGAGGTATATCAATTATTTCGCTAGAGACAGCAACAGTATTCCTTATGTATAGCGCATATGTAAGGTTCAAGATTATGGTGTGTTTCCCTGGCTGTATGCGTTCATCTACATCTACATTTAGCACTAGATTGCACACACCTCCACGAGCTACACCACTTAAGCATGAACCCTCTATACTATTGATTCTAATCATGTTGTTGGTTATATGTATTATTTCGGGTTTTATCCATGATATATCGTAAGGTCTTACATTAGCTATATCGATACTAATGTAGATGTTTCGTGCAGAAGGTAGTATAGGTGTTGGATTACCGCTATAGTAAGTATTGAGGGATACTACTTTGAAAGAACTTAGCTCTTTCACTAATCTTAGTTTAAATCTGTAGCTATCTCTAGCTGTATAGTATGAAGAGCCTATAGACTTAACAACGAATATGTTTATATATATATCTACATCAACACAGTCTCTACAAATTATGTCAATTCCATCAAAGGTTAAGGTAACGATATCGCCATAGTTAATGATGCGGGAGGTATATGAAACTACACCGTTCTTACCCAAAGCTATAGCTATCCTAGGGTTTACGCCTAGTGAAGCAGTAATACTTGTTATGGTATCTATAGAATATGATTGTAGAGATACGTAGACTGAAGCACCATAGGTTGAACCTGTAACGATATTGCTAATCCATCCAGAATCTATTATGGTGATATTGAGAGAGGATTTATGTACATACATCATGAAGGTCATGGTTTTATTAAGCCAGAATTCAGAGTCAGAGCTATCTATCGCTAATGTGTTGAGTTCTAGAATTATTGGGTAAAGTCCAGCTTCTGTAACCGTTATATCGATACCTTGGAATTGAATTGGTATGACTTGTCCATAGCCGTATCTTCCAGTAAGAGATACTGTTGCCTTTCTGCTACCGTCTCTAGAAACAAAGCCTGGAGGTAGATGAAGTACTACAATAGGATTCTCTACTATGTAGAATGGGCTACACACCCTTATATCTACATGTATCCCTGTATTGACCATAGATACATAAGCTTTTCCTGTAGACCAACTGTATCTTACAATCTCTGTAATGTTCTCTGATTCAGGTTTCTTTATCTCGACAAGAGTCCTTAATGTTACATTAATTCTGAAGAAAGAGCCTGTTGATGTTGTAGCTATACCTGACAACCTTACATAGGCAACATATGGACCTGGAGAAGCTCGAGTAGATACAGATACGGATCTGAAGATTAGTGTAGATCTACTACCTGAAGCTATATCTATATTTGATAAAACTAGTGTAGATGGATAAAATATTTTTGGATCTAGATCTAGTTTCACAATAGCATTTCTAACATTAACAACATCGTGGTTCTCTAAAACAATAACGAGATTAGCGTCTTTCGTACCAGGATAAGCATAGCTACCGCTCCAATAGGTCTCTACAACAGTTATATTGATAGTGGGGATCTCTAGAGGAATGCTGAAGGTATATCTTTGAGTAGTCCAGAATTCAGCTCCATTTATATCGCCAAAAATATTCAGACTAAGGGATAATTCAATGTATCTACATCTGTAATCTATGTTTATGTAATCTGAATAAAGTGTAGCTGTAGCACCATAGTTTAGAGGGGTTTCCAGTATGTATATAGATTGTCTTGAGTTATTGACGAATGTTCCACATGAAGTAAGCATGAAGTATGCTACAATACTTCTAATCGTAGCGAAATCCTGATTAAGTATAGTTGCGTAGAATCTGGTTCTTGTTGATCCCTGGAATACCTTAGTATCAGTAAAACCATAATCAACAACAGTTATGTACATATATGGGGAAGGGGATAAAGTAACCTGAAATTCAATCATTATAGTACTTGTATAGAACACACCATCAGGAGTTCTCATTGTAGCATTTAGATTAAGTCTAGCTATGTAAGGACCTTGATCGGCGTAAGAGTAGATGGAGAGAGGACCTACAGCTATAGATGTAGACATATCTCTGTTTAAGTTGTTTAATGTTATGGTCCTTCTAGAGGGTCTAAATACTTGAGCCAGTAGTTCTACACTACCATATCCTTCTACGATATCCACGTTACCGCTATTCCTTAAAACTATATACAAATATACGCTTTCTGATCCAGGATAAGCATCAGGACTCCAATACCAGTTAATAACCTCTATACTAGGCGAAGGATAACTAGAGATCGTTATAATTATTCTATCTATTGTTTGTTCATAGGCATTTACACCATCGCTATACTTGATGCTTATGGATAATGAATAATCACTAGGTACAACATCTTTAGATACATCTACATAGTATCGAAAGGATACAACACCTCCTGGATCAACTATATAGGTGGTTGAGCCATTTGTGTTACGAGCTGCTGAACACGATGTATATCCTCGTGAGATAGTAAATCCTTGTGGTAAGGTTATGCATGCTCCATAAACATACAACCTTATGTTGTTGATGTTTATAACATCTATTGATAACTCAACATACTTGCTGCCTGGGTATATGTGTGGCTCATTTGCAGATGACTTGTAACTATAGCTGTAGAGAATAAAATCGTTTCCCTGGATATTCTGTGTGAAGATCCTTCCTATAACTGGTAAAATCAGTAGTAGTAATGTTGCTGAAAAGATTATTATTCTATTAGTAGATATTGCATGCATCACAGACACCATAATGTGTCTGAAGACACATTAATTGCGAGAGCTTATAAGTATTTATGTGAAGAATCATGACTATACAGCATACAATAAACACTTATCTCTTTGAGGTTCTTTAACATCAACAATAGCGCCATCCCTAATAACGTAGATTATATTAGTGCAATTTGCCACCTCAGGGTCGTGAGTTACAATAGCTATCGTTTTTCCCTCGCTATTCAATTCTGTAAATGTTTTAATTACAACTTTAGCGCTAGCTCTATCTAGGTTGCCTGTAGGTTCATCAGCTAACAATATCTCTGGATTACCAACAATAGCTCTAGCTATAGCAACTCTTTGTTGCTGTCCTCCAGAAAGTTGCTGAGGTTTTTTGTACAACCAGCTGAGTTCTCCTCCAACTTTTAGTAAAGCGTCTTTAGCTACTTCAATTCTCTTAGATCTAGGAATACCTCTAGCAATCAGGGGCAACTCTATGTTCTCCAGCACGGTTAATCTATTTACAAGGTTAAAGAATTGGAAAACGAACCCTATCTTTGTATTTCTTATCTTAGCTATCTCATGAGAATTAAGCTTAACCACGTCTATTCCATCAATAAGTAACTTACCTGAAGATGGTTTATCAAGAAGCCCTAGCATATTCAATAGGGTTGTTTTACCTGATCCCGATGGACCCATTATTGCTATAAATTCTCCTCTTCGTATCGTCATATTTATGCCGCGAAGTCCGTAAACATAATTGCTACCTACCTTGTAGACCTTAACAAGATCTTTCGTTATCACTACTTCATCCATAATAATCTAGACCTATAGCACATAGAAACACTCAAAAAATTAATTAAGTTATCGCTACAGATGATTTTTATGGTCGTAGAAAAATGTTTGATAGTATAACCCTAGTCAAGATCAGAGGAGCTCTTAAGTATATTGTTTTGTATTCTATCTTTGAGTTGGGTAGAGCTCATGGTTATGAATTGAGACAGTATATAGCTAAATTATTCAATTTAAAATATGTTCCGAGCAATGGGATACTCTATCCAACTCTTCATGAACTTGAAAAAGAGGGTTTCTTGATCTCATACAGCGAAGGTAGGAAAAGGGTGTATGAACTTACAAGCAAAGGTATAGACTACATACATGTCAACAAACAAGAGATACATAGTACTATTGGAAAGATCAGAACAATGTTTAGTATAATAAATAGGCTCAATATAGATAAGCTTATAAATGTTGTACAAACGCTTTGGGAGAAAAATGTAATTATACCCAATCATGTTGTAGAGGCATTAAGTAAGAAAGTTTTAGAAATAATAGAAATACTCAATACCCAGTTGGAATCCAATTATAAGAAATGTGATATAAATCAGTAAGACTATATCGATAACTATGCCATGATCATTAGGTTGTATATGTTCTAGGACCATTTCGGCTTAAAATCCTGAAAAAGAGTTTATAGGTATTGAGGATATTGTTGATACAGTAGTAGAGGATGTTATAGCTTGAAGATAACGGTATTAGGTGCTGGAAGAGAGGTTGGAAGAACAGCTATACTGCTTTCTGAAGCAAATGGCTCTAGTTCTCTACTTTTAGACTATGGCATATCATTCGATGAATATGATAAACCGGTATTTCCGTTATCAGTAGCACCTTCACAGCTAAAGGCGGTATTGGTGACTCATGCTCATCTAGATCATATAGGTGCAGCTCCACTTCTATATGTTTCAGCAAAACCTTTACTTATAGCTACAAATCTTACACTTGTTGCAGGAAAATTAATGATAGAAGATATGCTAAGGCTCTCAGGATACTACTTACCTTTTGAATATCCAGAACTTGCAACAATGTTGGAAAACTCGAAAGCTGCAGGAATCAATGAAACAGTTGAACTCAATGGAGTAAGTATCGAGTTACTTAATGCTGGACATATACCTGGAAGCGCTATGTTTAGAATTCATACAAAAAATAGGACAATCATCTATACAGGTGATATAAATACAATAGATACGAAATTGGTGAAAGGTGTAGATCCAACAAATATGAATGCAGATGTAATCATTATGGAATCTACATATGGTATGTTCAACCATCCTCCACGCAACAGAGTTGAAGAAAAATTTGTTGAAACGATAAAGAGTGTTTTAGATGAAGGAGGTAGCGTGTTGATACCTTCATTCTCGTTAGGTAGAGCTCAAGAGATTCTAGCTGTTTTAGCTGATAGAATGCCCTATACAAATGTATATTACGACGGTATGGCACGTGAAATACTGTCACTATATCTTGAACAAGAAGAATATATAAACCGTATCGATCTACTCAGAAAAGCTTACACACTATTTGAGTCAGTTAGATCATCTCAAATGAGGAAGAAAATATGTAGTGAACCAGGCAACATAATTGTTGCACCAGCTGGTATGCTAAAGGGAGGACCAGCTGTATACTATATCAAGAGACTCGGCTTCAATAGTAGAAACGCCGTAATATTGGTTAGCTTTCAAGCTACTACTACGCCTGGAAGAAAACTTCTCGTTGATGGCAGTCTTGAAGAAAATGGACAACCTGTAAATGCAAAGGTGTTCTGGTTTGATTTTTCAAGTCATGCTGGATCAGAAGAACTGATGAACATAATTAAGTCTGTAAAAAATATAGAAAAAGTTGTTCTAGTACATGGATCTGAAGATGCTATATATACGATCGGTTATAGGATACGTGAAGAACTTGGAATAGAATTTTATGCTCCTAAAAACGGTGAAACTATAGAGATCTAGAAACATTGATCAAGAAACTAGTCACTAGAACTCTAATGTAATGGATATTCATGATATCTCTCTAGATATATTATGAAACTCTACAATTTTATAATGTTACAACAACTAATTCTATTATCTGACTTAGACCCTACATTTCTCAAATCGTAAAAGAACAAGACATATTTAGAGATATCCATATCTTCATTTCGTATACTATAGTACATATTTATCAACTCTTATCCAAAGAAGTATTGTATTCTAGTACCTAACTACCTCGAGATTATGCTTATTTGCTTCTTCCTCTATAATTTCTCTCATTTCTTTCCTCATCTTCTCAATTACAATTCTTTTACTTCCTGGTGTAAGTTCTATAGCTTTTCTAGCTATAAATTTCAGCTCCTCTAACTTTAACTCCTTTATCACATAGTTCGGTATCATATGACCATAGCATTCATTTTCTTCAAAAGCTCTCTTAGTAAAGATTGGTGCATAGTGTGATCCACCAAATCCTACAGATACAGTGCATTCATTTTCGGTTCTCCGAGCTCTGAATTCTCTAATAGTCTCTAGAATTGCCATAGCTATAGCTTCTTGAGCATTGGTGTTAATCCATTCTTTTTCGCTACTTCCGAGCTCTACAAATGTCACCGGTTTATTTATAGATGTGGGTC
This sequence comes from Ignisphaera sp., assembly GCA_038831005.1. Taxonomy (NCBI): domain Archaea; kingdom Thermoproteati; phylum Thermoproteota; class Thermoprotei; order Desulfurococcales; family Desulfurococcaceae; genus Ignisphaera; species Ignisphaera sp. The sequence goes on along the minus strand of JAWBKZ010000003.1, from coordinate 112,943 downwards.
CATGGTGGGTCACTTCGTAACATACTTCATACTTATTTTCTAATCCATATTCTATACTATACTTATTCAGTCCTTTAATGATGTACCACATCAGTACAGGATTTGATGGAGGCATTTCCCAAGGTCTTCCACCGAAATCATTTCTTCCCCAAGGGTTTCCAGGTGTATGAGTAGTTAAACTAGGTTTCCCAGATTTTGCGCTATGTCGTGAGACTATCACGTAATTTTCTGCGCTAGAAAAATTGTTGAGTACTTCAAGATATATAACATCGATATTGAATCCAAGTAGAGAAACGTTGTCATTTCTACAAATATAACATTCCTTAAGCTCTTTAATGTTGCTGTTCAAGGTATTATCTTCTAAACATTTAGCAAGTTCAATTATATATTTAATTATTCCTTTACCTGCAGGATCCTCAACATAGTAGGCTATTACTGTATCCACTTCATGTTACCCATCTATGATTTAAGGATATATCCTACTAAAGCTATACCTAGCTATAAGCTTTAGGGATAGTTGTGTGGAGAACTGTGATAGAAAGTCTAGATCTATACACATTATTGATGACGATATCTAGCCGGCTAGGTATAGAAAGTACGGATGGTATTATCTATAGAGCTATGAAGTTGGTAGAGAAGGGAGTAACAGTAACACATATCCTTGCCGAAGTACTTATACATTCACATGTTAAGAATGAAGGCTACAATTATGTATCTATAGAAGAGACTGTAGGAACAACAAAATGCGATGTTTATGCTGAAAATGAATCAGAAAGAATATGTATAGAGATAGAGACTCACTCAATACCTGCCGAATACATTCTCGAGGGATACCACTACATCATAGCTAGACATATAAAGAAGATTCTGCAGATAATAAAAGAGGGATCAATTTTACTGACTTTTGCCTATCCCTATGGTGTAGTACCCCTAATTCCGCTAGAACTTCTGAAGAAACCAGAAGAAAGATCAGAAGATGAACTTGAAAAAGCTATAGCTATAGCTAGGAAATTCTATGCCATAGATTATGATGTAGTTACGTATCTAAAGAACTGGATAATTAAATATGTGTACATCTATGACATGGCCTTATTGAGGGTGGTACGGTTACCAATAGAAAGTATCACTAAACTCGTACATACGTATATCGAACTTGTTCAATAAACTCCTATCTCGTTATCTATAGAGGATATGATCTTGTACCTCATGTTACATACCTTATCACTCAAGGTTCTCTTGACGTACACTCTAAAGGCTACTACTTTACAGTTAAATAATGTAGGTAGAAAATCGTAGATCTTCGTTTTGACTATAGAGCCATCTCCATATCTAGTCGAGATCTCATATTCTCTTTCTTTGAATATTAGTTTCATTAAATGGTTCAAAACATCGATAAAAAGATCACTATCTACATCTATTTCGGTTCCACAATCTCTAATACGTTCTACCACGATCCGTTTAATCTCATTTATATCTATATCTGTCTTGAAATACTTCTCTCGAGGTACATAATATTCAATGCAGGCAACATAAGGATTTCTGCCATATGTGAAACTCTTAACCTCTTTTACGTATCTTACATTTTCTATAGAGAAAATTGTGTAATCGTCTAAAGTTAAGTACCTATAAACATCTCTTACTATAGCATCAAAATCTATAAGCTTCTCTTGATCCAATTTCTTCAATACATTTCTACAAAATATTGATGTGCTCCTTACCTCAGAATCATAGTAGACATGTAGCAGGAGTCTCATTTTCGTTATCAAGATTTGCTCTAGTATATCTGTAGCCCTACTATCAAACACAACGCCATCCTCATACGGAAGTGTATAGTATAGTAGCTTACGCCAGTCTATTACTGAACGTATTGCTCCTGTATAATATGAATCTCTTAAGACACGATCTATAGTATTGGCACTAAAAGCTCCCTTAAAAAAATGAAACAGCACCTTTTCGTTTATTTCACTATTTATTTGAGACCTGAAAGGCCAATTATCTATGTTTCTACTGTTTATGGCTTGAATAACATGTTTATATGTATATCCGTAATCCCTTAAAGCCTTCTCTATACCGACTGAAATCTCGCTGAACTCTTCAGCAATTCTAGCTCCCATACCCTCATGTGTTAGTTGTCGGGGCTCTAGAATGGCTTCCTCAAATACGTATGTATAAGGTCCATAGCCAACATCATGTAAAAGTAGTATCAACCTGAGAAGAACAACGTATCTCTCAATATCATCGTAACTAACATCAGCTTTAACCAGAACTTCTCTAACCATGTTTTCAACTATATGAGCTGTCCCAATACTGTGAAGAAAAGTAGTATATGTAGCTCCAGGATACGCGTAATCTGTAACACCAAGGTGTTTAATTCTTCTAAGTCTTTGAAAAGCCTCACTCTCTAATATTGATACCTCATGGTCATAGATCTTTATATACCCATACACAGGATCGCTTGTAACTATATATCTACTTAATAGGCTCTTCATAAGTTAGCGAAAACCTATTAGAAGCTAATATACCTCCATGAATATCGAGGACATACGTAATATGGATCGATTGTTTTATCCTCTATAACATTCTATAATGAATTAATTGAAACAGTAGCCAATGAGAATATGCTATAACTACCAGGTGATATGGAGATATTCACTTAGTCTCATATCTAGTATAACGACATCTATGTATGCATCTCCTTTAAGAACCTTAATAAACTCACTTTCTATAGTCTGTAGACTGTTTTCGGAAGGATAGGGTACGAATCTTATACTAAACTCATCTTCAACAACTATATACCTATCGACTAGCCTATAGACAGCCTCAGTAAAAAACTCCATAGAGTTTAGGATGCTGTTCCAATCTTTTGTAGGTTCTATACATATCATCTTTGCGTTGTACTTACCTATTTTACTTAAAACACATTCGGTATTGTAGCCAACTTGTTGTGTAGATACAACATCCTCTAGTGTAGGTAGGGGTAAAGGTATAGGATGTGTATGAAGCGAAACTATATCCAGACATGATTTTCTGTACTTCAGTATTTCATCTGATGGTACATATCCTCCATCAAATCTACCTATATATATTAACATATTGCTACAGAGAATGTAGGCATCTTCACTTAACCTGTTTGATGAAATCAGCTTTATTCCATTTAACATTATGTATTCTCTAGCCTCACCTTCATACATTTCTATAAGCTTCATTACCTCTGTGCTACTTAAGATACATCTATTGTCAACTTCATCTATATATGGAGCTGAATAAGCGGTAGACATCATTAAAGCTATAGCATCTTCTGGTAACATATTCTTTTAACCGAAACAAATATATTTGTTCTAAAACTTTTTAACTTTTTATGAATAATACTTACATGTTGCACTAAAAAAATACAAGTATTGTTTAAGTTATACATGTATGGCTAGATATATAATATAGAAAAACGAGTAGTATTATAATTTAACCAAAAAGATTAAGGATGTATTAATATAGTGAATATGGTGCGACACACGAGGTATGAGTATAGTGGTTAAAGGTAATGTAACCTTAGATTATTCGAGATGCAATTTATGTAAACTTTGTTTAAATCTATGTCCCACCAATGTATTTAAAGTAGACGAGAACATTAATAGAATTGTAGTTAATGATGATTCATGCATATCTTGTTATGGATGTACAATACTGTGTCCAGTTGATGCTATTTCTGTAGAAGTTTCTAGCCATACTGTAATAGACATCACAAAGCATACAGAAGAATAAGTAATATAACAAGAAAATATCTTCAGAAATCAGAAGCGCCGACCATCATCATTTCTCAGATGGGGTTAAAACTACACATCATTAAATCTCTTTGAGTGACTTACACACGCTCTTGAGTTTTTCTATAGCTGATGTAGCATTATCGCTTGAGACTATATAAGTATACAAATATCTCTTCGTTCTTGCTTTTAGTTTCACTATACCTCTTCTTTTATCACTCTTTACTCTACATTCAACAGCATTTTTAGCTAGCTCATAAAATCTGCCTTCATCCGAAACAAATATAGGCATGTGCTCACCAAGAACAACCAACATCTGTTACGCTTAAAAGCTTTTGAAAGCGTTGCTGAGATCTAACCTCTTTACAGCATACAGCTTTAATATATCGTATATCTAGATAGTTGATAACAAATGTGGGCGTCTCCAGATGGGATTATATATGCTTGATCACTATATGAACTGGTACAAATATAGTCTAGAAGCATTGGACTACGTAGTAGAGAATAGTATAGATCTTGGTTATGCAGAAAAGGTAGTAGTTACAGGATTAGGCGGTAGCGGAATTGTGGGAGACCTATTAGCTTCTATAGCCTCAGACTATAGTAATGTAGCTGTGCACGTCTACAAGGATTTCTATATTCCTAAAACCATTTTACGTAGAGATTCAGTAGTATTAGCTATAAGTTACTCAGGAAATACCTTGGAAACTATCTCATCAACTTTGAAAGCTCTAGAGAGAAGCTCAAAGGTGTGTATAGTTACATCGGGTGGTAAGCTTCTAGATATTGCGAAACATAGGCGTTTACCATATGTCGTTGTAAGAAGTGATCTTGTTCCAAGACTAGCTATGCCTATAATGTTCATAGCCTCTCTAAAGCTTCTATCGAGATGCGGTATAGAGATTGTGCCTATGGATGTTGTTTTATCTTCTATCAATGTTCTGAAAGATATTGAAGGTGCTAAAGAAACAGCTAGAGAGATAACAAATTTTGTTTTGAATTCTCAAATCATAACTATAGTATCTACATCAAGATTTCAGGCACTAGCGTACAGAATAAAGGATGAATTCAACGAGAACTCTAAGATTCCAGTAAAAGTTGAAATAGCTCCTGAATTATTCCATAACGATATAGTTGGATGGGAAAATGCGAAAGTTAGGGATGTAGCTATACTGATTGAATCTGATATTCTCTATGAAGATAAGCTGATAGGTTTCTATAACGAATACCTGAAATCCGTAGGGCTAAGAACCTATATATTGAAGCTAAGAGGCAACATTATTGAAAGACATCTCTATGGTTCTCTAATAGCTGGTATAGCTAGTGTTTATCTAGCTCAAGTAAGAGGGCTAAATCCTGTGGAGACAAGGAGTATAGCTATGTATAAGAATACTGTTAAGGAGCTTGAGAAAGAATTCATAGCTCTTAATGTATCAAGTAGTGTATAGCTGTATCACTTGATAACGAGATTCACTAAAGCTCTTTTATAGGTGTATCTGTGACTATAAACATGGTTAGAGATGTTATTGTCGATGCTTTTACCTACACGCTAAGAATGCATGGTATAGTTTTTCTCGCTCTAAGTGCAAAAACAATAAAGTATATTCTTACAGGTTACAAGAGCAGTTCTAGAGAAGTTCTCCATAAAATAGCTATAGCACTTCTATTGAATAAACTGAAGATATGTACTGAAAAGAGTAAAGGAGTTTTAGCAGGATTCTACAAAGGGATATACATTCTGTATCCAGCTAAAGATATGTATTGTTCAGATGCAACAATTGTGCGTAGCGATGAGTATTGTTCTCAAGATCTATCAATCAAGTTGCTAGCTTCATTCATGGATATTGTTTCTAAAATTCCTGTATTTATGATTGATCTAAGTTTGTGGGAGTTACATCATGAGAAAGAGAAGCTGAAACTTTTGAAGCAGATAGTAGTCTCTATTAACGTGATTAGGAGGTGGTTAACAGATTATCACCTAGTCTTTGTTTCAGCTCCTTCAGAAACTCTAGCCAGACTAAGAAAACACATTCATTTCTTATGTCCCTGGTATATGGATTCCAGTCCATATTCATTTATAGATAGATCTCGAACACTAATGCTTGATCCTTATGCTGAAGAGATATTATCTGCAGAAGATGTTTTTCGTTTTAATTATTTCGTAATTGGAGGTATAGTTGATAGACTTTATTCCAGACCCTACGCAACATATATGATTTATAGGCTCCATTCGTTGGATGTTGAGAGAAAAGCTATAAAGCTTAAGGGCTCATCAATAGGGGTCCCCAATGAGATAAACAAAGTGATCGACTTTATATTGAGGATCAGGTTGGGAGATAAACAAATGGAAGAAGCTATAATAGATTGTATGGGTGTAGATGATAAAATTTCGAGAATAGTGTATGAACTTAAGAAAGTTTATAGAAACAGTAGAGATATAGAATATAGCGATATAGTTGAATATATGAAACTTTATCGGTTACCTGAGCGATATCTAAAGAAGATTCTTGCTAAGATACGAAAAGGGTAGTTATGTGGGAGGTGATATATAGAATTTTATCTTACCTTTTAGGTAATCTCTTATAATAGCTCTAGAGGCTTCAAAAAGATTAGGTTCTCTTTCCGAGCCTTTACCTATAAACCATCCTCGCTTTATGGCTAGTCTGTTTAAAATTTCTAGAGGATCTAGAGAATCTATACCGTAGGTTTCTTTAAATGCATACTTGTTATTGTTTATAATTGTCTCTATCAATTTGAATACTACATGAAGTGTATTACCTATTTTCTCTATAGGGCTAGATCTTATTAGTAGCTCAATATCGTTGGTATTGTGTATAGGTATTATGCCGGGTGTGTCTATTAGATATACTCCTGGAGCTACCTTGTACTTCTGGCTAGCTTTAGTATAACCTGGAGATCCAGGATACGGACTTGTTGATGCAGAATTCTTACCTTTTAGAGCATTAATCAACGAAGATTTACCTACCTTAGGATATCCAACAACAGCTACCGTTATAGGTTTTATCTCTACTATATCTTCTATAAGTCTCTTGAGATACTCTACATGCTTTTTGAACTTACGAGAAAAACATATCGCTGTAAATCCTTCACTGGCAAGCAATTTTGTCCACGATCGACAAACATCTTTAGGAACAAGATCACATTTATTAAGTACAACAACAAGTTTTTTATTTTTACGCTTAACAACTTCTTCAACAAATCTACACCTAGTAGAAATTGGGTTACGGGCTTCAATAATCTCCAATACAATATCCGCTTGCGAAATCAGTATATCTAGTTCTCTCCACTTCATTAACTTCATATGCTGTCTACCCAATTATGCTCTGCATAACCACATAAATCATATAATGTTAACAAAATTAAAATACTCAACGAAGTATAAAGTACTATAAGATGATGAACTCGGAGGATATGAATAGAGATGATTATGGTCTTGAGTACTGACACAATAATACTGTTGCAGTGGACTTAGAGATCGAAACATAGATCCAAATATAATCACATTCTTTAGAAAATCATTTCTACAAAACGGAATAGAGAACAAATTGATAGAAAAGAAGAGTACCACATCGTTATGCTCCTCTCGAAGGTCTCTAAACCTCTGCAATATTGGTTTATCTATTACATACAGTTCTCCACATTTCTAGAGGTTGTAAATTCACCAAGTTGATACATGCTTCTGACAGCTATATAACAGATCTCGCTACATAGAACGACCCCAGAATTATGAAAAGAAAATTAAAAATTTACCACTCTTTGGTGCCGCGGCCGGGATTTGAACCCGGGTTTCCCGCACTTTGATTTAGTGTCACGGGCTCGAGAGGCCCGCATACTTGACCGGGCTATACTACCGCGGCGCTAAGATGTGCTTTACGTAGTAACTACTTAAAAGCTTTACATATGGATTCATTATCTACTAGAGATGTATTGAGGATCTGTTATGCATAAGAATAAACTAAAGGATATGGCTATTCAACGTATGTATATACTCTACAGTATGGGTGTAGAAGCTTCAAGAATGAAGGACTACAGATTCGCTCGTAGATATGGTGAGCTTATATACAGGATATCCACGAGAGGTAGAGTTAAGATACCGAGATCAATTAAGAGATGGATATGCAAAAACTGTAAGATGATAATGGTTCCAGGAGTAAATGCAATTATTAGGACGCGTAGAAAAGGAAAAACTTTAAGAATTATAACTAGATGTGTTATATGTGGCTGGATCCACAGATACGAGTTTCTAAGGTGTAGAAAGAGTTGAGGCTTAGAGGTTTGGCCAGAAACCTGTACAAGGAGAAGATTAGGAGACATAGAGCAGACATTAATATAGGTAAAAATGGTATACATATGAATCTAATCAATGAGGTTAAGAGGATTTTAGAAGAATATGGTGTTGTAAAGGTAAGGATACTTAGGAATGCTAGAAATGGTGTTTCTGATGATGATATAGCTAGGTTAGTCAGATCTGTTGATGCTATTATCGTCGATTCACGTGGTTACACATACATACTCATGGCTAGAAAAATCCTTAAAAGCTCTTCTCGCATAAATTCAGAGAGATCAAAAGAGCTAGGGTAACGTATATGGTTACGGTTAGAGATGTACCAGCTCCTCTACTTATAGACAAACTAGCGCAATACCTTAAAAACGATGTAGAGCATGTAAAACCACCATCATGGGCTTTATTCACGAAAACAGGTCCTCATCGTGAAAGAGTGCCAGATGATCAAGACTGGTGGTACTATAGAGCTGCAGCAATTCTCAGGAAGCTTTACCTAGCTGAAGAGCCCATAGGTTTAGGAACCTTTAGAACAATTTTTGGTGGTCTCAAGAGAAGAGGTTCAGCACCTCCGCATTTCAGAAGGTGTGGTGGATCTCACATAAGGATAATACTTCAGCAACTTGAAGAAGCAGGACTTGTTGTAAAATCGCCTAGAGGACGTATAATAACACCTAAAGGCAGGAAGCTTCTCGATAGTATAGCGTACGAAATATTTAAGAGCTTGGTAAAATCTATTCCCGAGTTAAGTAAATATGGTCCTACTTCATCTAGATAAAATAGATGATAAGCATATTAGGTGTGTGTAGTAATTTGGTTTAATAGATACGTAAAATTAGTGGTGACAGTTCATGCCGTATGAGGTAGGTGATGAAGAAATTGAAGCCTTACTCGATAGAAGATATCAAGAGCTTTTAGCCAGAAGGCAGGAGCTTGAGAGAAGAAGATTACAGAAAGAAGTCGAGGAAGCTAGAAGACAGGAGATACTTAGGAGCATTCTCACAACAGAAGCACGCGAAAGACTCTACAATATAAGGCTTGTGAAGCCAGAGATAGCTAGAGCTGTTGAAGATAGACTTATAGCATTAGCTCTACAGGGTAGAATCACAAGACCTTTGACAGATGAAGAGCTTAAAGTCATTCTTGAAGAAATCTATGAAAGAACTAGACGAGATTTCAGGATAAATATACGTGAGAAATAGCATTAGGGATCTATATGGCTAGATATAAACCTTTAGCTAAGAAACTTAGACTTATAAACAGAGAAAAAAGTAATCAACCTATTCCTGTATGGGTATCGCTTAGAACAAGATTAAAAATCAGAAGAGGATATAGGTTAAGGCATTGGAGGAGATCTAAGCTAGGCAATGTTTAGGGGATTGAACATTATGCCTCAAGAGAAAAATGAAGGGTTATATGTAATTCACTTAAGGAATGTCTATAGATCAGGATCTAGAAGGAATAGAGGTCAGAGAGCTATCAAGTACATACGAAGGTTTTTAGAAAGACATCTAGGTGGTAAGGTACTACTAGATCCACTAATAAATATGTATATTCATAGCAGAAAAATAGAGAAACCTCCTAGGATTATAGCCGTTAAATTCATACGCATCGACAACGGCGTATACAAAGCTTCTATTGCTTTACCTGCTGAGAGGTAGAACAATCAGATGATTATAGAGAAGGCTAACTATTATGGCAATCCAAATATAGGAATATATGTGTACGCTAATGACAAAATAGCTTTTGTTCCAAAGGATGCTGAAGAAAAGCTCGTGAAGCTCGTTAAATCAACTCTAAATATACCTGTTTTACGTATCTCTATAGCTGATACAAACGTAATTAATATACTGATTGTAGGTAACAATAAAGGCATCCTTCTTCCCCACATAGTTAGAGAGCATGAATATCGTAAGATCAAACAAGAATTTGAAGGAAATGTAGCTGTTGTCGAGACTAGGTTTACAGCTCTTGGAAATGTATGTCTTGTTAACGATAGAGCAGCATTAATACATCCTCATGCATATGAGGAGCTCGCTAAATTCGTTAAAGATTTTCTAGAGGTTGAGGTTGTTGAAAAGGGTCTTATAAATGATATTCCTACAGTTGGTTCAGCAGCTTATATAAATAATGTTGGAGGTCTGGTGCATCCAGATGCTACAGAAAAGGATCTCGAAAGTCTTTTAGATTTGTTTAGAGTAAGAATAGATATAGGTACTGTTAACTTCGGAATAGGATTTATAAAGTCTGGACTTGTCGGTAATTCTACTGGACTACTCGTAGGTGAAAGAACCACAGGTCCAGAAATAATGAGAATAAGTAGGGTGTTTGGAAATGGATAGAGAGGTCAAGATATACAGAATAACGGGTCTTATGCTCATATCTCACGATAAATTACCACAGTGGAGAAAGTTTGTCAAAGAGGTGAGAGCTGTTAAAGTTGAACATGCGTTAGAGAAAATCTATTCGGAACTTGGTAGTAGACATAAGCTCAAGAGATCGAATATAAAAATAATCAATGTTGAGGAGATACCTCCTGAAGAAGCTAAAAGTAAATATATTGTGGATCTTGATTCAATTCAATATATGGTGGTATAGTGAGTAGCCCAGATAGAATAGATGTTGAAAGAGCAGTACAGCAATTGTTAGTTCAATTAGAAGAACTTAGAACGGCTATACGTATTTTACAGAACAGATCTTTAGCATTAACGAGCGAAATACAGGAGATTAGAATAGCCTATGAGACTTTAACAAATATTCAACAACATAGCCAAAAAGATGTAATGGCTTCTCTAGATAGACAAGGATATGTTTATGTTAAAGTGAGGCTTGAGGATATAGAGAAAGCTGTTGTGAGAGTAGGTAAGGATTTCTATGTACTTCTTCCAATAGATAATACCAAAAATGTTCTACTCGACTTCGAAAAAGATGTTATGGAAGAGCTCAGGAAAACTGAAGCTGAATTAAAACAGTTAACATCAATATATGAACAATTACAGACTAAACTTCAAGAATATCTAGCACTGCTTTCAAAAGAAGAAAAAAAGTGATAACACATTTTTCTTAGGTCTAGAAGGGGTATTGTTAAGTGTTTTCGAAGCTTAAAGAGGCTCTAACATCTTTCACAAAACGTATTTCTGAAACACTCAAATATAGAGAATTAAGCAGTGAAGAGGTAGAGAAGTTCTGCAATAATTTTCTTCTAGAGCTCGTAGAAGCTGATGTAGCATTCGATGTTGCTCAAGAAATAACCGAATCAATTAAAAGTAAGCTTCGTGAAATAAAGGTACCTAGAGGTAGGAACACTGAAGAAGTTATCCTAGATGTAACTAGAGATAGCATTAGAGAGATGCTCAACCGTGGACTGTCAAGAAACTTTCTAGAAATAATCAAGGATACTTTGAGTATATCAAAGCCCGTTAAAATAGTCTTCGTAGGAGTTAATGGTGTAGGTAAGACAACTACTATTGCTAAGGTGGCTTACATGGCTATGAAAAATTCGTTAAGACCTGTAATAGTTGCAGCAGATACTTTTCGTGCAGGAGCTCAAGAACAGCTCAAGAAGCATAGTGCCAACCTTAACATACCATTTATAGGGGGTAAGTATGGTTCTGATCCAGCTTCTGTAGCATTTGATGGGGTTATTTATGCAGCTAAGAACGGTTATGATATTGTTTTAATAGATACTGCTGGAAGAATGCACGTCGATGTCGATTTGATGAATGAGCTTAGAAAGATAGTCAAGGTTGTTAATCCTCACCTCAAGATCCTAGTAGTTGATGCTTTAACAGGCAACGATGCTATAGAGCAAGTCAAGTTCTTTGATAAGGCTGTAGGGATCGATGGTGTCATACTCACCAAGGTGGATGCTGATGCTAAAGGTGGTGCAGCTCTAAGTATAATACTTGGTATAGGGAGACCTATTTTCTTCATTGGTGTTGGTCAAGGATACGAAGATCTTGAGCTATACGATCCGAACACGATATTGAGCAGAATTCTATAGAATTAAATTTAGATTTACGTAGCCACTAAATATGTAGATATTGTTTATATCTTAATTGTTTATATATTAGCCATAATCAAGACCATCTGTTACGATATATAGAATGTCAACAGGAACCAAGTTTAGAAACGCTTTTTAGGTGGTAAAACCGTAGGATGAACAGATGTGTATAAAATGAATCATTAGCTAGATATAGTGATGGTGAAGAATATATGTCAAGAAAGTTCACTGACTACTTTAAGGATATGACTAAGGTATTAGAGCTAGCGGAAAAACCCGAGGGTGATGAGTTTAAGCAGATATTTAAAATTGTGATGTTGGGTTTCATAGTCATTGGTGCTCTATCCTTCGGTATAGCTATGGCTATATCAACGTTGCTCACGGTTTTCGGAGTAGGCGTGTCTCCATAGGTGGTTTTAAATGAATCAAGATGATATGCATGAAGAATGGCATACGGCTTCAGGGTCTTCTGCAACCTCATTCCACAATACGCTATTCATAGTCAGAACTACTGCAGGTCAAGAGTTAAATGTAGCTCTACTTGTTGAAACAAGAACTAAAACAAGTAATCTTCCAGTATTTTCAATACTATCTATACCTAGCTTAAGGGGGTACATTGTTATGGAGGCCAGAAATCTCCAGATGATCTATGAAGCTATAAGAGGTTTAAAACATGTCAAAGGAAAGGTTTCAGGCACATTACGTTGGGAGGACCTAGAATCTATGGTTAAACCTAAACCATTGATAGATCTTATACAAATTGGTGAAGAAGTAGAGGTTGTAGCGGGACCATTTAGAGGTATGAAAGCTAAAATTACAGCTGTAGATAGAGCACGTAACGAAGTTTCGCTTAATATTTTAGAAGCCAACTATCCTCTAACAATTACGGTACCTGTCGATTATGTTAGACCTACTAAAGGTGGGAGATGAATTATGGGTAGGATAAAGGTTGTAAAAATGCAAGTTAAGGGCGGTGAAGCTAAACCAGAGCCACCTCTAGGTCCTGCTATAACTGATGTGGGACTGAATGTGGCCGAAATTATAGATAGAATAAACAAGCTTACGGAAAAATATCGTGGATACACCTTAACCGTAAAGCTGATTATAGATCTCGACTCTAAGAATTACGATATTCAGCTTGAGCTTCCAACAATTACAAGCCTCATACTTAATACCGCAAATGCCTCAGAACCTTCTGGAGACCCTATGCATAAAAAAGTTGGAGATATAAAAATTGAGGATATTGTGAAGATAGCTATACTTAAGAAATCTGAACTTACAGCTAAATCATTAAAGGGAGCGGTAAAGACAGTTCTTGGTTCAGCTAGATCTATAGGTATTACTGTAGAAGGAAAAGACCCTAAAGATGTTTCTAGAGATATAGAGCGAGGAGTATACGACGATATCCTTAAAAAATATGAGAATGAATGGCTCTCTAGGTGAATCCAGATATGAGTATAGCTATCGAGGAACTAAAACCTAGACTAAAAACAGCAATAGAACTTGCCATCAAGAGTAAAAAGCCTTGGAGATATAAACAAAGCGTAGAGCTCATTCTAACATTTAGAGGTGTAGATGTTAAAAAACAACAAGAGTTCAGGTTCAGAGACAACATTCTTTTACCAAATGGATTAGGAAAAGAACCACGGATATGTGTAGTAGTTGATGATGGTATGGCCCAGGCTATTTCGGGGCTTGTTCATATGGTTATAACGAAGAGTGATGTGCAGAACATGGATAAAAAGACTGCAAAGAAAATAGCGCAGCAATGTGACTTTGTACTTGTTCGAGCACCTCTTATGGGTCTAGTTGGTAGATCCCTTGGACCAGCACTCGGTCCAAGAGGTAAAGCCCCTATAGCTGTGCCTGTGAATGTAGATATGGTGAGCTTTATTGAGCAACATAGAAAGATGACTACGTTGAGGTCCAAGGATCAGCCCTGGGTTGGCTGTAGCATAGGTCTAGAATCGATGACCATAGATCAATTAGTTGATAATGCTATAGCTGTTCTTAAGTACGTCGAAGATAAAATCAAAAGACCTTTAATCCAAACAGCGAGGATGTACGTGAAGACTACAAGTAGTCCAGCTATAGAGGTGTAGATATAGTGAAGATTGGTTTAAAGAAAGAACTTGAGAGATTAGTAAAAGCATACAAGACGTCAAAAGGGGTTGTTGAAGAAAAGAGGACCAGATCTTCTTTAGAGGAGAAAAGAGTTGTAATAGAGGAAGCAAAAAAGTTGTTAACTAGGTATAGGACGCTTATCCTGCTTGAAGGTACAGGAATACCATCGAAACTATACCTATATATGAGGCAAATGTATGGAGATGTATTCTATATTAAGATGATTAAGAATAAATTACTTCTTAAAGCATTGAATGAGCTCGGTATGCTGAATACCGAAGAAGTAGCGAAATATTTGTCGGGTCCAAATGTTGCTGTCTTTACCAATCTCAATGCTTTTGAAGCTAAACTTGTAATGGATAAAATAGCTATACCTCATAGAGTTAAACCTGGAGACAAGATTGAAAATGAAATAGTTGTTCCGCCAATGAGAACAGAACTGAAACCAGGCCCGATTATGAGTCTCTTTGGAAGACTCAAGATACCCATACAAGTTATAGATGGAGTTATATGGATTATGAGAGAAGCAACTATAGCGAAACCAGGCGATATAGTTACGCAAGAGCTAGCGTCGCTATTTGATAAACTCGGTATAGAGCCTAAACTTTTAAAGCCAAAGATTAAGTTAGCATATGAAAGAGGACTCATAATACCTGCCGATAAACTTGTTATAGATGTAGAGGGTGTGAAGAATAGCATCACTGATGGTGTAAGGACTGCGCTATCTCTAGCATTAGAAGTTGTGGTTCCAGAACCAGATGTCATTAAGTTATCGATATCAAGAGCATATACAAGAGCATGTAGTTTAGCTGTAGAGACGGGTGTAGTTACAAGAGATACAGCACCTTTAGTGTTTAGTGTAGCATTAATGAAGGCATACACATTAGCATCAGTACTAGCACAAAGAATACCGGAATTATCATCAGCCGTACCTACTATGCAGATACAACAAGTACAGCAAAAGTTAGAGGAAACCAAAGAGGTAAAGGAAGAAAAGAAAGAAGAGAAAGCAGAAGCTTCAGAGGCACAGTTAGCAGAAGGTCTAGCAGCTCTCTTTGGCTAAACATTTTAGCCACCGAATATATCCCTCTTTTCATTAGAAGATAGATGAGACAGTTAATTGTATACAATGTCACATAGTCTAGATAATCTAGTGTAGCATCTACCAATCTAGTCTAGATCTAAGTAGCTTTAGTAGGTTAAAACTATCTTAACTATACCTCTATATTCGCATGTTCATTGCGTAGATCTTCTTCATTTTTGTGAAGTCTTCCCATGAGTTCTGCTATAATTGAGTCCAAGAAGACCATGGTACAGTCTTCAAATAGAGTCCCTAAAGGTGCTAAAGGTTCATGTATGCCTAACACTTGTCGAGCAAAATAATCCTCTATTGCGCTAACCTTAGTTCTACCAGGCACCTCTACAACAATATCTGCAAGTTTAGCTAATGGTGAATCTATATACGTAGTTATAGCCACAACTATAGCTCCAACTTGTTTAGCAGCTTCAGCTGCTGTAACTATGAGAGCTGTTCTACCAGAACCAGATATAGCTATAGCTATATCATTCTTTCTCACAGGCGAGATAATTGTGTCACCGAGAACATATACATCAAAACCTAGATGCTTTAAACGCAAAGCAAATGCTCTTCCAACAAGACCACTTCTTCCAGCACCCATAACTAAAACTTTCCTAGATTCATGATACGCCTTAACCAGAACCTCTACGAATTGTTCAACCTGACTCCTCCTTAGGATTAACAATGAATTCGAAATAAAGTTCGCTATCTGTAGATAAGCTCTATAAAATGTAGGTAACGATTCACTAATACCAGGATCACTCAATACCGAATCCCACTACAAAATTATCCTAAGAAAACTTTATAAGCCTAAGCATAAATGGTGCAAAACAAACTAAAATAATAAAAATTAATAAAGGTTAACAACAACACATTATACTAAAGCCGCCGTAGCTCAGCGGGTAGAGCGCCGGCCTTGTAAGCCGGTGGTCGCGGGTTCAAATCCCGCCGGCGGCTCCAGCAATAGAACTACATTCAATTCTCCTAAGTATTCTCCGAAGTTGTATTATTGTAATAAGTATCGGTCATACAAAACCATTAGGCCCAATATAAATACAGATATTTTGCATTCTTTGATCTCGAATCTTTGAAGCGTTTTTGTATCAATATCATAACCAAACTATTTTTACCAATTATACAAGAATTAGGTAAAGCTATGCTATTACATGATTTCATCTATATATTAATCCTATCAATGCTTTAATGTTTAGCTAAGAATATCTACAAAGATACTATTTTTTCTTGATGTATACTATAACCGTTATCGCTATTAGTATTATTAAAGAGTGTTGTTGCTATTACCAGAGGCTTTATGGTTTGTGTAACTGTTTTTATATTCTTTCTATTTCCAAGAATACTGTTGTGTGCTGTATTAGGTATATGGTAGATATCTTTATGGGTTATAGTCATAGTGTATGTAATTATCTGTGTAATTATCTGTGATAGTTATTTGAGGATATGGATCCTATAACCAGTAATATTTTGTATTCATTACATTAGTTTCCAAGATTCGTGATCAACATAATGAAATGTCCCAATAGATTTTGAAATCAACAGATTTACCAAGGTTCTCTAAAGCTATAGCTTAAGATTTGCCTACATAAATATTGATGCGAAATTATCTTTTGACTCTGCTCCAATCCAATAGTTGGCTATATCCTTACATTACCTAGAAATAAAATACATTGGGTTCATCATTGCTACAAGAGTTTTCAGTTTAGGGTCTATCGAAGCCTCTGGATCCCTGTAGCTATACGAAGAGAATAGTGAGTAATATGCAAAGCATTTGTTGTTTCATTACCAAACAGTAGGTTCTCTAGATAATGTCTAGAGAGATCCGGGCTTAAGCATCTTTAGGGGTATCTCAGTTTAGTTACTTAGGTTTGTCTACAGAAGATGGGTCTCAGGTCTTGAGGTTTGATTCTCTTCTGTTATGTTGCTAGTATTTCTTCTGCTGGTATTCCTTTCTGTTTTTTCAGTAGTATTAATGATGTTAATGTGAATAGTGTTATCCATAGTACTTGTACTATCCAAGCGTGTAGGGGCTCTACTGGAGTGAAATCACTACCACTATATGCTAGTGGCTTGTCGTAGGGTGGCTTGATGTTAGCAGAGTAGTAAAACAGAAGTGACATTGCTGATACAAAGGGTGTATAGTGATATACTTCTCCACCTACATATACACTTAGTAGTGAGAGAGCCATGCTAAGGGTAAATGGGATGTATGATATCTTGGTGATTAAACCGGGTTTTCTAAGAACTACTGCTGTTAGACCCAGGGTCATTGATAGTAGGTAGATTAATAAACCATATACAATACTCGCTAGAGCTAAACCTAGTGGATTCTCGGGAAGTATTAGTTTATCGAATCTATGGCTAAACATTGCTGTACAAACAGTAAAGAGTATCAAGAAGCTTATTAGTAGTGCTACAAGAGAACCGACAACTAATTCTAGTAGGATCTGTCTACTTGTTATTTTAGAGAATTTAGATAAGTATCTCAATGGTAGAGTTGAGTTGTAGACATAATGAACAAGTCCAATAGAGGTAGAGCCAAACGATATTACTACAACTGTGGCAAACCATCCACCAGAATAGCCTTTCACTACATTGTTCCATGCTTCATCAATAATATTGTTTATCATATCTGGTGAAACACCACGATTTAGCAGTATCTCGCGTAAAGTATCTACTGTTAAGTTGCGTGAAAACGCATATGCTCCCATAAAAGCCCAAAACAATGTGAAGAATATCGAGAAGAACCAGAACTCATAGCTGGTTAAGATGTGTTTGGTTAAGACTCTATATAATCTGCTTACTGCCATGTTATCACTTCATAGAGTTTATCTAGAGAGTCTAGTTCTGATAGCGGAATACCGTTTACTTTGTTCAAGTAGATTGATTTATCTTCTAGTTTGAGCTCCAACAATGTGTCTAATCCTCTGCTCAGGGATATTCTTGACGATACTAACTCATTTACACTGATAACCCCATATACATGGCCACGAACCATAAGATAGACGTTCCATTCACTCATTTGTTTGAGCAACCAAGTTGTATGAGTATTTAGCAATACTGTACCCCTATAGTTTATTATCTCCTTGAGGAGAAGCACTCTCTTAGCTGGGTCAACGCTTTCAAACGGCTCATCTAGGAGAACATACCTTGCATTAGTGGATAGAGCTATCAAGTTGTATAGTAGTGTCTGGGTCCCAGTTGAAAGCTTGTAAGGTTTTTTATCTAGATCTCTAGCTATGTTGAAGAACCGTACCAAATCATTGAACCTACCGAAATCACCACCCTGAAGATCGAGATAAAGAGAGGCGAGTTCCCATGCAGAAGCAACATATTGTATATACACTTCACGAAGATTAGTTGAAACTAAGCCAGGGAACCCACGTATTGTCTCTAAATCTAAATCATCTATTTTAACCTCACCCTTGACAGTAGGAGTTATACCGATAATAGTTCTAAACAAAGTTGTCTTGCCACTTCCATTAGGACCTAACACAATAGTATTAGAAGAGATCTCCATGTTGATATCCTTCAATATGTAGCTACCTCTTGAGTAACCTGAGTAAACATTATGGAGACTAATCGGCATAAAACTGCACCTAGGTCACCAATGCAACTTCATTGGAGTTATGTGGAGCAGGATATTTAAATTTTTCCTAAATAGAGTGTCTAGAATTGAGCGGTTATCCTCATTGCATTTAATGTTCGATAATGCTAGAGTTTCATGCTGGTTAGAATTATTACCTTTAGTAGCGGAGTTGGTCTAGATCTGGTGGTGAATTTATGGAAATAGACGGGATACCTAGTGAAGATAGGAGCAGCGTTATTGAAGTCTTGAAGAAAGGTGTAGATATCTATAACAAGTATAGAGCTCCTGAAGCTACAGGGGTTATAGAGGATGTTAACGGTGAGCATGTTGGTATGAAATTTTTTGGACATTTTTGTAGAACTTGTGGAGTTATTGACTGGATTGAAGATTATGTCTACATAGTTAAAGATTTAGGTATAGATATAGATATTGTCGATATCGATCATGAAGCTGATAGTGATTACATTATGGTGAAATTCAGAATCAGGGGTAGTGTTAAGGAATATGAGAAATAATCTGCTATAGATTTTGAGCTACTCATTAGTAACACAATGGAAATGGTTTTATCATGTGTAGATACACAATGATAATGTTCTACATATACAAGTCACTCTATCCATAAACTATTTCACCTATATTACTCTTAACATCGTACCCCGGTATAGACTTCAGTATCTCTAGTGTTTTTCCAGTTTTGAGGAACTCGATGAATTTCGTTATAACCGGTTCATCTAGACTATCTCTATGTATAGCGAAATCGTATTCTTCCCAAGTCAGCGGCATATAGTCTAGATTGTAGAGTATGGCTGCATACTCTACACATATCCCTACATCAGCTCTTCCTTGCGCTATTGCTGCAGCTACTCCTGTATGGCTAGTAACTTCATATGTATAACCATCTATCTTTTTTATAAGATTTTCGAAAGAGATTCCCAGTTCTTTTGCCAACTCCTTGAGCATTATATCTAGTATAGTTCTTGTTCCAGATCCTTGGTTTCTATTAACAATCCTTATATCGCTTCTAATGAAATCTCTAACACTTTTAATACCTTTAGGATTGCCGCGCTGAAAAGCTATTACAAGCCTTCTTCTGTATCCAGATAGAAGTACAAGATCCTTGTACTGCATTACGTAAGGTAGGTTGTATTCTTTTGATTCTGGATGTAGAAGATGTATGGGTGCTATATCGCCATAACCTTTAGCTACATGAATAAGACCTGCTAGAGAACCTACATACAGTAGCTTGACTCTATTCATAATGTTTGCATGTTTAATCAGTAATGGTAAGATCACATCATGACTTCCTATGAATACTGCTTCTCTATATACTGGATTAAACATAACGATATCGACTTCTTCTCCTTCCTCTACAATTTCTATACCCCTACCTACAATAGCTACACCATCAGCTCTAATTATTGGTGTAATACTTCCTGAACGATATGGAATTGGTATAGCTATATAATCTGAATTGCGTCTAGCTATAGCTATAGGTATATAGAGGGTTTTACCAGCATCCTTACGTATCCTCTGTGTCATTCTAGCTTTCAGATTGCTATAGATATTTGGTGACTCTATTCCACTAAGTTTTTCAACAATATAGCGTAGAAGAGTTATAGATACTGATATTGCAGAAAATGGAAATCCTGGCAGCCCCATAATAATTTTGCCTCTAGAAACACCTATAACTGTCGGCTTACCAGGTTTAACCTCTAGTCCATGGACCAAGATAGTACCAACATCTTCGATGACGCGGTACACAACATCATCAATACCTGCTGAAGTACCTCCAGAAGTTATAATCATATCGTATTCCTCTAGAGCCTTAGTCACTATACTTTTCAGAATTTCTCTATCATCAGGCACAATGCCAAGGTAATAAGCATCAGCACCTATAGATCTTAAGTATGATGTTACAGCAAATCCATTATAATCATAGACTTGTCCATATCTAAGATGTTGCCCCGGTTCAGCAATTTCATTACCTGTCGATATTACGGCTATACGTGGTTTTAGATAAACATCTATACTACTGTAACCTAATGCAGCAAGTATCCCTATATCGAAAGGTGTTATCCTAGTTCCCTTCATTAGAACAAGTTCGCCACGAGATATATCGCTACCTGCTATAGCCACATTCTCTAGAGGTGATGCCGCTCTATAGATATACACATAATCATTTTCTCTAGATGTGTATTCCTCCATAACAACAGAATTGCATCCTCTAGGTATAGCAGCTCCTGTAGCTATTTCTACTGCCTTGAATCTTGCAACATTGTACTGAGGTATTTCACCAACCTTTAAAGAACCTATAATCTGTAGCCTTACTGGTCTAGACTCATATGCACCATAGGTGTCTTCAGCTTTAACAGCATATCCATCAACTTCAGATCTATCAAATGGCGGGTAATCAATAGAGGCATACACGTCAACTGCAAGTACACGTCCCAAAGAGTCTAGGATATTGACTTGCTCTATTCCTCGTGGTGAAAGCGATACATTATGTTCAATTATTTCAATAGCTTCGTTGAGAGAAACCAGCTTATGGAATAACCTCCTCATAACTATCCCACCTAATAAATCAATTCTACATCAACATATTGACCCTCATCAAAACCCTCTAGATTAGATGGAACAACTACCACACCATCACTATCCAACAATGATGAAATCATACCTGAACCCATAGAAGCTAGAGGCTCTGCACAAAACTCATTACCACACTTAGTTAATTTAACTCTAGTAAAGGTTGTATATCCAGCTATATTAGCAATACGTTTAGTTAATTTAGCATAAATACGTCGTCTAGGTACAACAATACCGAGGACTCTCTCTATTACCGGTAATACGAAGAACTTAAAGCCAAAAAATGCTGCTACCGGAAATCCTGAGAGCATAAAAACAGGCTTTCCATTAACAACACCAGCACTAGTAGGTCTTCCAGGCCTCATAGATATACCCCGTACTACCAATTTACCACCTATACTTTCAATACTTTCGATTGATAGATCATGGGCTGAAGGACCAGCACCACCAGTAACTATAACTACATGACACAACTTGACACTCTTTTCTAATGCTGATACAATTTCATGTCGAGAGTCCTTCGCTATACCTATATACATGGGTTCAAAGAAGTTCAACATATCCATGTAACTTTTAAGCAGAAACGCTGTAGAATTAAATACAAGTCCTTTAGAATGAACTGTTTCAGCATCAATAGATCCTATCTCTACAACTTCATCACCTGTAGACACTATACAGACACGAATTTTTTCATACACCTCTAGCTTACTGATACCGAGCGCAACTAGAGCAGCTATATGTTTAGGCTCTATAACATGTCCCTTCCTAACTATAACTCTTCCTAGAGCTATATCTTCACCACGTATAGCAACATTTGCATAAACATTAACACTTTTCATAATGTAGACAATATCTCCACTCTCTATAGCATCCTCAAGCATGACTACAGCATTTGCTCCTGAAGGTAGAGGAACACCTGTATATATCTTGACAGCTTCTCCAGAACCTATAGAGATTTTATTGAATGTAGTGAATGTGGCCTCTCCAACAATCCTTAAAGCTATAGGGTTGTGCTCTGAAGCACCATAAGTGTCTTCAGCTTTAACAGCATATCCATCAACAACACTTCTATCAACAAAGGGCAGAGGATACTCAGCAACAATATCTCTTGAAGATAAACGAAGTAGTGCATTAACAACATCTATACATTCGCTAGATAATTCTATAATTATCTCTCTAGACATTTTAGCTATAGCTTCATTTAGGTCAATTAATCTATGGAGCTTCTTATTCACAGCGTTATGCACCATCACCTTAGTACTCACTTAATTACAGATATTAAGACTTATGGGTAAAGTACCTACATTATTTTTATAACTGTCTAGACATCAACATAAGTCTAACCATCTTCACACCTCTAATCTTCTCGATATCCTCTAAAAATTTCTTTATAGTCTTAGACAATCCTCTAACTATAATTATGATTAGGCAGTTCCTTAGATCAAGATGAATATGGAGAGAAGAAACTATGATATCTATGTACTTATGCTGAAGATCTGTTAACTCTTCATCAACATGACCCACTTCATGATCATAGATAATACCTATCGCACCAACAACATCACCTTCTGTTCTCCAACGATACTCAGCTATATAGAGTCTCAAACCCTCTTGCACAACTTTAGATACAGAATCTATTCCTATCTCATTCATTATTCTTGTAATCTCTTCCGCTAGTTCCTTAGGAATATAAACACCTATTCTCATAGGCTTTGAAGACAATATAGATCCACCTTAAAACCATATAAAAATAGTCTACACAATCTAATAAAACTTATGACCAGAAAACATAGCGTAGCTCTATGCAGATGTCCTAATACCTTTCTTACTCAACTTCTTCAAACACTTATCACAGAACATATAACCTTTCTTATCCACATCATAAACACTATTACTGAAATTCATTACACATCCAGGAGACTTACAATGTTCTAGACCTAAAAGATGTCCAAGTTCATGAATAACTTCTTTCACTACCCTATGCAAGTAGTTATTGAAGTTGGTACCAAACCTTAAACGGTAAAGAAATACAGCAGCAGATCTCAACCACGGTATAGCTAAACCAAAAACAAAATTCAGACCTTCAACATACGCATCAACATCAGCTAAAAGAATACCGAAACAATCCATTTTAACTAACTCTGAAACTCTATAGACAATACCATCAGCAAGATACTGACCCCTACCATAGTTATAGAAATGCTCAGGAATAACCACAACATCTTCAAATATCTCAACACTACAATCAACAAAAACATCCTTCAGAACAGTTTTACATGATCTTACCACCTCTTCCTCAACTCCTTGAGATCGAAACATAATTATACACAGACCCATGAATAACTACCTTACTACCATGAACCATGATATCAGTAACAAGCTAGTTGATAATATATCATATATAGAAAGGTACAAAAACACTAAACGACTGTGTAGCCCCACTGTATGTAGTGGTTTGATGTTGATTAGATAGATGTATGCCACCAGATAAACCTACCCCTAGGGCTTTACCACCCTTGAGGTGGGTTCACCTGGTAGTATACATCTATCTAGTCAACATCAAACCACTACATACAGCAGGTCTGGCCCATACTTAATATTGCTACCTCCTAATATAATAAGGTTGTGAGTCATAATTTACTAGGTTTGAGCCAAGTAATACTCAGTTTACTTTGATCGTTTCTTTCCATAGGTATTATCTAGTGTATGTTTATAAATGAATATTTTAAATGTTAACAAGTTCTAGTTTGTTTTAACTGTGTGACATTTAATTCTGAATAACCTTCGTTCTTTGTGGTGCTGAAGCTGAATAAATTCAGGTTGAATGAAGAAGTTATTGCAAGATTGTTCATAGATAAGCTTTGTGGTCTTGGATATAAGATTTATGGTAATATAAGGTTAGATGGAATAGAAATAGATGTTCTGGCTGTAGAACCTGCCATAGATAGGCCTTTAATTCATGTATACGAGATAAAGACGAGACCTAAAATAATGCTTATTGATCAGCTTAGTAAAAGGATTCATATAGCCGATTACCTGTATGTTGTTGTTCCTGTAACTCTCTATCCATGGATCGTGAAAAAAGTAGGTGGACCCATAGGTGTAGTGATGTATACCGGAAATGATTTTCACATAATCAAGAAGGCAGATTTTTTAGGTAATGGTGTACATGTTATAGAGTTGATGAAGAAGTATGGAGAGTGTAACGTTGAATGTAATAACATGGTGTATTAATGTTGCTCTGAAGAACATTTCTTTCAGCTGTAAAGATACAGTCTCTTGAATAGAGGTATTCATAGGTTTATGTTATTCAAATGATTTCTGGATACTATGTCATTGAATGAGGAAAATGCTAGCACAGATCCCTTTACCAGTTAATGGCATCTGATGAAGTATAAGAATTAAACTATTAAATAGTACAAGACGTAGTTAATGGTATAGATTGAACCAATGGTCTAAGCTTTTGATTAAGTGATAAGAATTAAGGTGGTAGAATAATATATAGATTAATGCATTACTTAATGTAGATTATACCCCTCATAATAGTAAAGATATCAAAGTTCTGAATATCGATTACTTTATTATATAACTGATCATATTACAACCTTACTTGATTTCAGTAAGGGTTGAGATCGTCATCTATCTGTATTGGAGTCATTCATCATCTAATTTCGAAAAGTTTTGTGGAAGTAGATAAATTTATTTACTGAGTGAGAAAGCTATTTCTAGCCTCGGTGCCCGTGTAAACATGGTCCCGTTGTCACGGGACTCTATGTGCACGGGGCGGGCCACCCCCGGCCCTTGCTAGTCCTTACATAATTGTACTGTTTCATTTCTATCTATATTTAAAATGTTTTGAGCTGAACCTTGATTTAGAGCTAGTTCAGCAAATCCAAAACTGTTTTCATATAAAACTATCGAGCCTTTGGGGGCTAGGGAAAACACTTCTGCTACTTCTGTCACAAACTTTCTATTGTTAGTAATTAACAATATTTTGGTGCCCATGTCTACCCCAAGAAGCTGCTTAAGTTTATTGAAATATGTTGAGAGCACTATATTGCCGAATTTGTCTATGTATACTGCTTTGAGCTTTACACATTTACCAGATTTCTCTATATAGTCTACATCTATACCTAGATCAACTATAGATTGAGGCTCTATCTTTCTTCCGATATTATCTAGAGGAAGACCACAAACAATATGTGAAGCAATGGGCATGAATATATCTCTCCCGTGAAATGATTTGGAGGTGGGTTTTCTAAAGTACTTCTCATTCTCTATTAGGTATACTGAAACAATACCATCATCTCTTATCGATGGTGTCAACAACCCATTGTCTGGACCTATAAAGATATAATTTTTAGTCGCTATCGCTATAGCTCTTCTACTGCTTCCAACACCAGGATCAACTATCGCAACAAATACCGTACCTCTGGGAAAGTATCTATACGTAATGTATAGCATGAAGGCGGCACCCTCTATATCGAAACTATTAACGGTATGAACAATGTCTACAATCTTCACATACGGACATATGTCGAGTGCTACAGCCTTCATCATGGCTACATAAGGATCATTTAATCCAAAATCAGTCAGAATAGCTATAATACCGCAAGGAGTAATGTCTATTACCATTTTTCTTCACACATCTGTTATATGTTTTCATCAGTTCGGGGAGTTTAAATCATTAATATCATTCCGTCTTGAACTCATCATCTAGAGAATCTCTTGGGTTTAGAACTAATTAAGCAATATGTACATATCCTTCTAACACCATCTATATCGATAGAACATGAACTACAGATCTTGCGTCCACATATCATACAGTTACCTATTGATAGAAAATTGCGACATATGCTACATTCACTATCTATACATAAAAAACATCGTTTTCTCAGAGAATTGTAGTGTTTTTCGCAAACATATCTTCCACATACGTTACATCTGTAACGTGAAGCTCTTTCTCCACATAGTTCACAAAACATCGGATACACATATAATCCCCGTAGAGTATCGAATACTATTGGGATGACCTAGGAGCAGTACTGATTGATGATGGAGGTGGAGCGATAGGGACCGCTATATAGCGTATATTGTCTGTAGATCTTTGATTTTTTTCAGAACTTCAACAGCTCTATAATCTTTAGATGATACGTATATATGTTTACAACTCTTTAAAATACTGTAGATCTTCTCTACACCATTCTCTATATACACTCTAACACCAATATCTATATGTCTTGTGAATACATCTCTATGTGCGAAAACATTGTCAACATTATCTGATATAAATATCAATGTAAAGAACTCTGATTTAATTATTCGTGTTTGTTGAGCAACTACGTTAACAAGTTCATCCATAAGAGCATCAGATAGTTCTTCCGATAATATGCAACAGATCATTTTTCAAATACCCATTTACTTCCCTCTTTATAATCAAATACTCTTATCCCTAACTTCAGCAGCTCTTCTCTTATCCTATCACTTATCTCATAATCTTTCCTCTTTCTAAGCTCTGTTCTAATTCTAAGAATAAGGTCAACAAGTTTTTCAACAAGCTGTATATCTAGTTCAATCTTTTCACCGAGATACTTATCTAAAACTCCCACAACTTTGTCTATACTATATAGAATAGAATAAGCACGCAAAGCTAGAGCCTGGTTTTCCTTAGGTTCAATATCTCTAAATACTGTTGTTATAAGGTTGTTCAGAGCCTCCATAGCTTTCGGGGTATTGAAATCATTAGACATAGATTCATGGAACTGCATATTTATTTCTTCTAAAAGCCTTAACACATTTATCTCGGAATCGCTAAGCTTATGGGAAGCATTAGAGCTTCTGATAATTTTCTTTAGAGATTCGGTGGCAACTACTAGCCTTTTGTATACTTCGCGATGTTGGTTAAGAGCATCTTCATTGAATTCTATCTGCTTTCTGTAATGTGCAGAAAAGGTCCACAGCCTAAGGACTTCAGTACCCCATTTATCTATAGCTTCTTTAGCATAAATGATGTTGCCAAGGCTTTTACTCATTTTCTCTCCACGAATCGTGAGGTAGCCTACATGTATCCAATATCTGACCCATGGCTTGATACCAAAAGCTGCTTCAGCCATAGCTATCTCGTTTTCATGATGCGGAAATACCAGATCTTGACCTCCACCATGTATATCGAATTGAGGTCCTAGATACCTACTGCTCATGACAGCGCATTCTGTATGCCATCCAGGTCTACCTCTACCCCATGGAGATTCCCACCAAGGTTCACCAGGTTTGGATACCTTCCATAGAGCGAAATCATATGGATGCTTCTTCTCATAAAGATATTCTTCTTCTTGTCTCCATTCATTAGACAATATTCTACCTGAAAGTTTTCCGTAATCATCAACTACAGATAGATCGAAATATACAGAACCACTGGGTGCTACATAAGCATATCCCTTGTCTACAAGTTTTTGGACAAATTCTATTATTTCGTTTATATGTGAAGATACTGTTGGATGAATATCTACATTTATGTTTAATGCTTTTAATACCTCTAGGTATTCCCTAGTATAATGTTCAGCTATGGTGTTCCATGTCGTACCCTCATCTTGTGATCGTTTTATTATTTTATCGTCTATATCCGTGATATTCTGCACATGAATAAAGCTGTAACCTTTCGATATAATGTATCTCTTTATGAAGTCAAATGCAAGGTAGGCCCTTATGTGACCTAGATGTGTATGGTCGTAGACTGTAGGTCCACAGAAATAAGCTTTAACTATGTATCTGTCTAGAGGTTCCAGTGGCTCAATTCTCTTAGTTAATGTATTGTATAGAGTTATTGACACAAATGTTTTTCACCGGAATTAAGTTGATTAGTTACAAGTTATAGCTTTTTCGTTCTTTAAAATTATTTTAAGCTCCTTAAGTATTGGAATCTCGATAAACTTCTTGTCTGGGAGAATATCCCAGATAATTCCTCTAGGTTTTCTTGGTCTAGGGGTTATGGATGTAATTTTAGTTGGAGTAACGATAATGTCAACACCTATATCATGTTCTTCAATAGGTATATAGTCATCAACTATCTGTTCATCGTGAACTGTTGTAACAACATAGGTATCTTCGTCTATCTTACATAATGATCTAAGAATAGCATACTCAATTTCAGCATAACCCTCTCCTTTACCAAGACGTGCACCACTAGTGTTAACAGCTACAGAGCCTACTACAACTAGGTCTATCTTAGGTAACGATAATAAATCTACAGAGACCCCATACTTATAGGCACCAGATATTGTGCTAGCTTCAGCAATCTTATCTCTAGGTATTTTCAATGGATCGAGCAGAATAAACCCGTTCCTTATGCGTGGTGTAGGCATAATCACAACCTTGTTCTGTAGTAATGCTAGATATCGTACATGTTTTTGAGGAGAATCAGGGTTAACCTTCACTACACGAGCCTTTATAAATACATCGAGATGAGACAGTCTATGTGCAGCTACATCTGCTCCAACAAAATTTGGTATCCTGTGATATACTGGTCTTGGGAATAATGCTATGTTCTTCTCCTCTAGAGTCCTCCAAACCTTTTCTCTAATTCTAGCCTTAATTTCTTTCACATCAGTCATAAATAGTCACGTACTAAAGCAGGGTTACCTACACAAAACTTGTTAGAGCTGTAATCAACTTAAATATTCTGTTGTGATTCTCTTTTCTTAAAGGTGCAGAAGGTGTCGCACTATCAGAGAAGAAGACCTATTACGGTACTAGATAGCAGATTTGAAGGTAGGAGTCTTGAGTTATACACATTAGATGGTGAGAAGCTTCTTGGTTTAGTAGATGAGGTTTCACAGAACGAGATAGGGATGCTTGTGGAAGGAAGTCCTGTGATAATTCCTAGAAGCTCTATACTCTATATAGCTACAGGTTTAAGTGATATCCATGGACATGGGGAGTGCTGTGAATCTGAGTATGTTCTAGACGAAGATCTCATAGGGTCGGAAGTATCTGTAAAACTTGTTAATGGTGGAGAAGTGAGTGGCAGGGTTATGAAACTTACTAGAAGTGAGATAGGTATTGTACAAGGTAATAGAGCTGTAATAGTTCCTAGAACAAGCATAATTTATGTAAAGATTCTGAGGCGTTAGATATGAAATTTAATGTTGTTATAACATATGAGCCTGGAATAAACAATAGTGATTGGGTGTTTTCGCAACTTAATAGCTGTATAGGTACATCTTATGTTGTAGCAAAGGTTAGAAGCTCTATAATCTTACTAAATGTTCAAGATCCCTATACTTTTTGGTATAATTTAAGGGTATGCATAGATGGTAAGGAAACACCTATACATAGAATCATACCTGTGGATGAAGTTGTAGATCCTATAGTAGATAAGGTAGCAGCTATCGCTAGAGAATATGCGCTAAAAAGGATACCTATTGGCGCCACATTTAGAATAACACTTCATGGTCATCTCTACGCAGTTGATGAAAGAGGTAGACTTGTTAAAATGCATAGTATTGATGCTATAAGGGTTATAGCACAAGACATAGATCGTAAAGTAGACTTAAAGAATCCTCAATGGGTTATCTATGTAAGAAGTGTATCGACTAGAAGATGGCAAAAAGTAGCTATTCTTAGTGTTGCGAGATCTTATGTGTTTAAGAATATTAGGGTTGCCGAAATTCAAAACCCGATATAGATGAAAATAACGGTAATAGTTTGTTATAGTGATTAGGTTCATACTATCTTCTGATCATCTTTGCTACTCAATTTCTCTAATCTGATCAAATAAATTCCTGCGACTATTAAAGCTATCGATAATAGTGATAGAATTAGAACTAGTTGAGGGACTTTGCTGATTGAAGTAAAGAGTATATTGATTAATAGGTTCTTTACATCATAAACATCGTTATTGGTTATATTAACGGGTTTCCACAAAGAATTGTTCATGAGCTGAAACCATATTTCTCAACTATTGATTGAAGTTTGTACGTATCAGTCGTATAGAGTCTATACGCTTGTTTCGAGTTTTTGTCATGGATCTCTACATAACCTTTCTTGTGATCTACTTTAACACTATATCTGTTCTTATCCATAGGGAATGGGATCCAGACATTAGCATAACGAATACCTGTAGAAAGTATCTCGTACCTAGTTAAGGGTATTACGATCCTCTTGGGCATAAATATGTACCTTAGTCCATACATCATGCCCCACATAATACCATAGAAAGCAAGGTAACGCAAAAACTTCTCTGGATATGGTGCTGAATCAATAATTAGTATATTTGATAACGGGGGTATTATTATGAACCATAATATGAATGGCACCATCATAAATATGAATGTGCTTCTCATCTGTTTTCTTATCTCGTTAAGCAGTTCCTGGTCACGCATAACTATATCCATAACAGCTTTTTCATCACATCTAAATAGAACAGTTCCTCTGAATTCTGAAGCAATCTTTCTCGATCGGATCCTAGGCATTAGGTTCATTAAGGTTATCAAGGCTATTGTGTATAAGAGAAATACTATCCATAGGTTTTCTCTTGGTAGAAATGTTGAAACTATTGAGAAGAACAGTAAGGGTAGGATTGTTAATGCTGTAGAGGTTACCTTGCTATTCATGGTATGCATCACCGATTTGCTTATAATTCAGTTTCAGCATATATAAGGTTAAGGTAGATTTTATATAGGGTACAAAAATATTTTCAACTCAGGGTTTCGCCAACCTTCTTAGTGATTATGATCTTATCGCTATCCATCTTTATAATCACATTTTCAATTATTTTCTTAAACCTACACACATCACATATGTATGTGTACTTCATGGACACAATCTTTGGTTTGTTCTCTGATTCTATTACTAATCTTAAATTGTTTTTACACTTTGGACATACATTGACGACTCTTCTGTCTATATGCATCGCTATACACCACCACTGTTCTTGGCAACAGTTGCTGGACGCGCTTTGTTGCTTAACATACAGTTTTTTATTCAGCTACATAAACTTTTTGTTTCTAGAACAACTTTGTCACTGTCTGGGTGAGTATCATAGCGCTATTTAAGTTGAAATTGAATAGGCTGGTTAGATATTTAACAGATGCTTTGGAGTTTGATGTTGATTTCATTGTGTTGAAGAACACAAACTCTTTAAAATATGTGTTCTCTGAGATTTATTATCCTCCGCCAGAGGAGATTGCCGTACATAGGGTTTTGTTTGATGTACGTAGTAATTCTATCGATATATATGTTTCTCCTCTTGAGCACTATAGAATTCAAGAGATCTATGGAGATAGTGATGCAAATGTTTATTCAGTCTTATCATCATGTATAGATATACCCCAAGACATAAAATGTGTTGAGAAATCATCGCTCGATAGTATACTCATGGGCAAAGATTCTCGATATAAGCGTGTAGCTATCGATGATACATCAATATGTGAAGAGACGATATGTATAGATATAAGTAAAATAATTAGGAAGATACGACGGACTAAGATGGTAGAAGAACTCGAGATAATAAAGAAAGCGGTAGAGATAGCGGAAACTGCTCTACAAAATGTTGTACCGTGCATTATTCAAGGCATTAGTGAATTAATGTTAGCATCATTGATTGAAAATGAAGCTAGGAAGTTAGGGGCAGAAGGATTTGCTTTTAGTCCAATAATAGCTATTGGCGAGAATGCGGCTAAACCACACCACATACCGTCAAAGAGGTCTTTCACTGGAAGAGAACCTATATTGGTAGATTTTGGTGTAAGGATATCGGGATACGTATGCGATATTACTAGAGTAATAATGCCAAAGAATATCAATAGCGAGTATAGCAAGATCTTAGATATCATTGAAGATGCAGTAGAATACGCTATATCCTTAGCTAGAGAAGGTACTGAATGTAGCAAAATTGATGAAGAGGTGAGGAACATGTTCAAAAAACTGGATCTCCATAGGTATTTCCTACATGGTCTTGGTCACGGCATTGGTATTGATGTACATGAAGAACCCCGTATAACCAGAAGTTCTAAAGATATTCTCATAGAAGGAGATGTAATAACCATAGAACCAGGGATCTATGTCTACGGTAAATATGGATTTAGATTAGAAGATGACATCTTAGTTAGTAAGAATGGATGTGATGTTTTTTCGAAAACAAAAAGAGTGTTAGAGTTGTGGTAACTATGAAGCAGATAAAGATGTTTGAACCCATCATAGATAATGAAGAGATAGATGCTGTAGTAAATGTCCTGAAATCTAGATGGCTAGCTCATGGACCTGAGGTAGAGTCATTTGAAAAAGAATTTGCTGAATACATAGGTGTTAGATATGCGGCAGCTGTAAGCAATGGAACTGTAGCTTTGATGTTGGCTCTAAAAGCTCTTGGAGTAGGTAGCGGTGATGTCGTGTTGGTACCTGATTACACGTTTATAGCTACAGCAACCTCAGTCCTTATGGTAAATGCTATTCCTCGATTTGTAGACGTAGATATAGAAACATTCAATATCAATCCAGAAGACATTCTAAGTAATCTAGATGGAAATATACGTGCAATCATGGTAGTTCATCTCTTTGGCCATCCAGCTGACATGAAGATAATAAAGGATATAGCGGAAGATAAAAATATTGTATTAATAGAAGATGTAGCACAAGCGCATGGCGCTGAAGCTTATGGTAGAAAGGTGGGATCTTTTGGTGATGCAGCTATATTCAGTTTCTATGCTACTAAAAATATGACTACAGGTGAAGGAGGAATAGTGGTTTCAGATAATAAAGCTGTTATAGAGAAAGTAAAGCTCTTAAGAAACCACGGTCAGAGTGCAAGGTATATTCACATTGAGCTCGGTGGAAACTATAGATTAACATCAATACAAGCAGCGCTGGGGAAGGCGCAGCTTAGGAAACTGGATAGACTCAACGATATAAGGAGAGCTCATGCATATAGGTATAACACTCTTTTAGGGAATGTAAAAGCCGTGGATACACCTGTAGAAAAATCTTGGGCTAAACATGTATACCATGTTTATGCACTAAAGTTTAAAGATGGATTATGTAGAGATGCTGTATACAGCTGTATGTTGAATAAAGGAATTGAGGTAGCAATACACTATCCTCTACCTATACACAAGCAACCGTTGTTTAAAGCTATTGGCTACAAAGAATGTTGTATTAATTCATCGCATCTAGCATCCGTTGAGTTAAGCTTACCCATTCATCCCAAGCTAAACGAAGAAGATATAGAGCTTATTGTCAAAACTTTAAAAGAATGTATAGAAATTTACTGCAGTAACTCTATATAGCTCTATAGACATGATTATACTAGGGTCAAGATTGAGACCTTTTGTAATAATTACGCATAGAGATCTTGATGGGGTAGCTAGTGCATCGCTTTACATATACTGTAAAAATCTTTCTGAAGACATGTATAGAGTAATCTTTATAGAACCCAACAAGATCTTGGATGTATTCAGAAAATATTATAAAAAGAATAGAAATTATGTGATAATAGACATAGGCCTAAATAACAACATCTACCAAGAACTTAAGCACATAGATTTATCAGAAGTTCATATTGAGTGGTACGATCACCATGTATGGGAAGATGAATGGATTAAAACTCTAAAGGCTAAAAACGTAGAGATATATGTTGATAGATCAGTTTGTGCCACAGGCGTTGTAGCGAAGAATGTCTGCAGGAACTGTATGGATAGCAGCAGTATAAATGATTTTGTTGAAAGTGTTTGTGGAGCAGATTTATGGAAATTCAATAGATATGAATCAGCTTTTCTATTCAGATACGCCGATGCTAAAAATACTAATGAGTGGCGCTACAACGTACTTAAAACGTTTACTAATTATCTACGTAATAGGGATCATGACTTACTCAGTATCGTTAAAGAAGAAGTTGTTAGATATGTAGATGAAGAGCTACGAGTTCTATCGAATCTCGATAGAGAAATCGTTAAGTTCGTTATAGATGGCATTACATTATGTGTATATATGAAGAGAGAGCACATACCTAGTTCAAGCATTATTGGAAACACATTATTAAGCAGATGTGATATCGCGGCAATAATCAATGAATCGTTGAAGAGTATAAGCTTTAGATCCTCTAGATGTAATGTAAGAGAATTAGCTAAAATATTCAATGGTGGTGGTCATATCAAAGCTGCAGGAGCTCCTTTAGAGGTATCACCAGTATATAAAGTTCTTAAGAATATAGGTATAGGCAATAGTATAGTTAGGGGAAACATCGTTAATAATTTGCTTGATAAAATCGCTAAGAATATTGATTGGAGGAAACTATGTGTTTCTGATTGAGTTGTTTAAGTTGATAAGCATATATAAGTTCACAACTTCATGGCTTTATCCTTAAGATGTTTTACATTTATTATTAGATTAGATAAGGATAATAGTTTCGAAGAAATTAAATTAAAGGACATCGCTTTCATTTGGAACATACTTTATAGATATTCCTTGGAATTGTTCTCCAAACCACTTTAACTGATTCTGTATAGATTTCCTCATCTGTTCATTTATATTGAATCTTTGCCTAGCCCAGAGAATAGTTTCTTCTGTTATACGTCCCTCACCTTTACTAGCGGCTAACCTTATAAAAGCCTCTATTTCTGCATTACTAAACCACCTAGTTAAATTGGCTATAGTCTCTAGAAGTTCTGACTTAAGGTCTATTTTATATTTCTCGGCGCTCCTTAAAGCAATTCTTTTCCTAAACTCTCTATCAGGATAACCCATCACTATTACAGCATCTATTCTCCCAGGTCTAATTAGTGCTGGATCGAGAAGTTCTGGAACATTTGTTGTGAGTACCGTTAATGGTCTTGATGTTTCTTGTAGATACCTTAAGAGTATTGTTATCTCACTCACATGAGTCTCATGAAGAGAGACGTGTCTACCTACAAGAAAATCAGCATCATCTAGCAAAACAAGAGAGTTCTTTCGAGATTTTATGTTCTTCAGTATTCCCTCCAATATTTTCTCCGTCAAACCGTACCACATAGATCTATAAAGACTGGGTCTGAGTTCAATTATCTTTAGCTTGAGAGCAGATGCAATTATTTCAGCAGTCACACTTTTACCTACACCTGGAGGACCTGTTATCATTATTCCTCGTGGTGCATAGGGAGCATTACTGGCTATAGGCTTTATAACTATGGTTTCAACCTCTTCTCTAAGTCTGAAGGGAAGATCATCTAAGCACCATGTGGATGTCCTTATAGGTATTTTGACCCTTAGAGCTTCATGGAACTCGGGCACAGATATCTCTATATACTTGTCTTCTATCTTGCTTTCGAAAGTTACCAATATATTGCGAGTTCTCAGGGGAACTGTTGAAACATCTATACTCTTGTTCAGCTTTAATGGCTGTGATACATAAAGCCAAGCCATTTTGAATAAGGTGTTGAGCTGATGGATCTCTATGTGTTTTTCATCGCCTCTTGCTAGGGCTATGAATAGAGTATGTTTTTTACCGAGGTTCTTAGCATCTTTCTTTGTTACTAATGCAGCATTATGTATAACACCACTACCATCTTTCGATATATCTATGTATGCTATCAATGCTTGAGAGTGAGGCTCGTATTTGTTCAAGTATAACGGTAATATCGTTGCAGAAAGTAGGTGAACTAGATAAGATAGTTTTTCAGGTTCTAGATTCGATATCTGTGAACCCCTTATCCTAAGCTTGATGTTAGTCTCTAGAGGGAATCTGAAATACTTTGAAATCTTAGACAGTATTGAGATAACGCGTGTATTCGGTATGGCCGGAATTGTTTCAACAACATATACTTTGTGACTCGCTATCTTAATTGGTGTGAAACTGTAGGTTTTTGTACTTTCTATGTGATGACTCACTTGCTTTTACACCTAGCTAATTTCTTAGGAACACGGTTTTTAAGTTCGCCACATATATTCCGTACATAGCCTACTTCATTATTTGTATCTTCTAGGTCTATAAAGTATCGTAGTACTCTTTAAGCTTATCCAATACTGGTGCATAAGTCTTTCTGTATGGTTCTCCCTTAACCATCTTATCTATAATATCTTTGCTTCTTACATACTTATTTTCTGCTAATGATCTCTCTCCATATATTTTCAGATAATCTTGAATGAGTATTCCAAAACTTTTGTGAGGTGTATCTCTGTATATGTCGTTTAAGATATTGAATGCACAGAAAGGTACTATCCTCCCATCTGGAAGAGCATAGTGAACAGCACATCTATTGACTCGCGAGATATCGTAATTCCATTCATCCATGAAATGCATCATACCTACGAATAGAAACTTGTAGTGGAATCTACCAAGCGCATGGTAATTACGTTTAATGAATATGTCGAACAATATCGATCTAAGTTCATTTCTAATCTCTGTTGGAACCTCCTCCCATACCACGAATTTATTGAGTATATCGAATACTGATTTAAGTCCGTAGAGCTTTGCAAGATATTTCGGCTTATTTGACAGCAGCTCAACTCTGTTATTTAAGTAATCTAGCAGTCCATCAGCGTCAATAAATCTAGCTATAGGTATGAATCTGAAACCATTACCGCTCCTCTCGACATATACATACGTAGCTGCACCACAAGCTGGATGACATGTGAATTCCGCTCTCTTTGACGGACTTAAGAGTTCAAGGAATCTAGCTATAGGTACTGATGCACCTACAGGAAACCATGCATACCTATCTATTTCACCATTAGTTTGCTCTTCTATAGCTTTAATTAGATCTGGTATCGTTACTCTATATCGAGATCTTTCTTGTTTCCTCATCATGCCTACGAGACTAACCGGTTGGAAGTTCACAGCCCTAACTATATCCATGTTGTGGGCAGCAACATTTATTATATCGCCAAGTTCATGATCATTAACTCCCCTGATAACTGTAGGAACAAAAACTACGCTAGTCATGCCTCCCTCTCTGAAGGCCTCTAATGTGTAAGGCACCTCCCAATGATTTTTAGGATTAGTTTTTGGAGTAACTCCATCGAAACTTAGATAAACGGTGTTTACACCTGCTTCTCGTAAACTCTTAGTGTATGTCACGGCCTTATCTCTATTCTCTATATAGAGTTTGGCAAACTTTATTCCATGTGTATTGAGCTGTATGTGTTTAACACCTAGATTTCGTAACAGTCTAACTATATCAATAAGATCCTCTCGTAGAGTCGGCTCTCCTCCCGTAAGTTGTACAGACAGAACTATGTTTGTCTGCTTCTTTAAACCATCAATCATGTTCTTAATATCGTCAAGTGATGGTTCATAGACATAACCAGCTCTTTCAGCAAAATAGAAACAGTACCAACAGCTTAGATCACATCTATTTGTAACGTCAATGTTTAAGAGAGCTGTATGTGTTTTATGCATAGAACAAAGACCACAGTTCAAGGGACAGGGAGCCGAAGTGGCTGTGTATATATGTCCCGGTCCCTGTCCTTCAAAATAGTATTTCTCAAACCGCTTAAATATTTCAGAATTAGAGAAATATACTTCCTCTACCTCACCATGATTGGGACATATACGTTTAATGTAGAGAGAATCATTTCTTTCAATCACAGTTGCAGGAAGAATTCTAAAACAATATGGACATAGAGAAGAAGTATAACGTACAAGTTTCTCATTACTATCTAGTTGCGGTAAAGGTCCACCAACAACAATTTCTTTCCTACCTACATATACTACATTTCTCTCTCTATCATATTGTGCAACAATCTTTAATTCATCACTCAAATAGCGTACACCAAGATGCTATATAATATTATTGAGGTATATAACAGTAGCTGTAATAAAGATCTCCATATGCGCTACTACAAACGCGTGTTGCGTTATGTAATACTCGAGTATATTGTGAGGATCTCTATTAAATTCTTATATGTGGTTTATCTCTTATAGCATATCAAAACTATAACAAGTTTTATGTGTAGTTATAGTCTTTACTAGGTGTAATGATTGAAGCCCTGCATAGTTTTCGGTTTACCCGATACATTGATACGTATCTGGGAACTTATACCGAATATAGAGGTAATGATCAATAGCATTAGATGGAGATGGGGTAGGCCTAAGGTTCATAAAGTATGGGTTGATTCGGGAGGGTACCAGATTATGATTAAAGGAATTGATATGGATGTAAAGACTGTAGCTGAAAAATATAGGAATATTGAAGGAGACATATTCATATCTCTAGATAAACCACCACAAGATCTTTGCAGTAAGTCTAAAGATCTTGTTGAATACAACATCAAGAACTTTGAATATCTTTACGAGAGAATAGAAAATAAGAAAATTGTCCCCGTAATTCATTGCTATAAAAGTGATCTACTTCTTTATGCAATAGATGTATACAGTTCATACAATGTAGATTTCATAGCATATGGTGGCGCAGTTCCACCATCTATGGCTAAAGCCGGTAGAGGAAGTAGAACCATACCCTTACTCGCTCTAGCTATTGTTCGAAAGACGTTTAGCGGATGGATACATGCGCTAGGCATTGGTGGAACACCAGCTCTATATAAAGCTTTGTCTATACTTAGAGTAAATTCTATGGATTCATCTTCTTGGAGAACAAAAGCGGCATACGGCAAGGTCATGATCCCAGGATTAGGCGAAAGATATGTAGGTAACGGTAAAGCCGTCTTTGGAAGAAAAGATTTATCTAAAGAAGATCTCGATGCTCTTGAAAATGCACTTGAAAAATCAGGTTTTCCGTATCTTGATAGACTAGAGGATTTGTTAAAGACTTTCCGAGGGAGATGTTTAATTAATGCATGGATCATGAAACATTTTATCGATATTATATACAATGATAATGGCTTTATGTGGATGATAAAATACGCTAATATGTATGAGTCATATAGTGTAGAAGAGCTTGTGAC
Organism: Ignisphaera sp.; assembly: GCA_038831005.1. Lineage (NCBI taxonomy): Archaea > Thermoproteati > Thermoproteota > Thermoprotei > Desulfurococcales > Desulfurococcaceae > Ignisphaera > Ignisphaera sp. Next base: position 73,616 of record JAWBKZ010000003.1, on the reverse strand, counting down.
TTTACTAGATAAAAAGCTGAAAAGTAGATCAATGAACTGATATGCGGATTATTTTCTATCGCCTTAAGTTATTGTTGCTAAAAACTTAATACTTAGGTCATAACTATACATTCTTAGCGAGTAATATGTATAGATACATACCTATTCCCATTAGACAGATAAGCTATATCAGTACAAACGCCTCCAACCGTCATCCTATTAATGCCTCCACGTATTTACTACCATCAGAAGCAAACTACAATGTATCTGTATACCAGAAACCGCTTGAAAACACAATAGGGTATGTCGTCCTATATGCGCTGCTAATAATTATAGTCGGAAGTCTGATTTATATACTGTTTATTTATTCACGACATAGGTATACAGGATATATACCGGTTATATCAATGTACAGACGTGCAGAAGAACAAGATTTACTGTCAATTGCATATAGCTACAAGGGTATAGCAAAGATATTACGTGAGCTATTCATAAAGGTAAGGAACAAGATAGGCTGTAAATACTGTACACCTAGAGAAACAGCATTAAAAAGGTTCTCAGAACCATTGCTACAACTATTTGCTCAATTGTATGAAGATGTTGTTTACGGCTCAAAACATCGGGAAGATACACCTACGGTTATCAATGAAGTGAAGAACATTGTTGAGAAAGAATAGACTAATTTTAATATTACTTGGATCTGTATGCTTACTGCTACTCATATCATCTCCAGTTACTTTACTTATGTCGCTCGAAATGGATCCTCCATCCATATATAATAGCGGTTTTGGAGGACTAGAGAGATATGTTGTAGATATTATGTTTAGTAAAAATGTGGAAATAATATTCAGATTTAGTGAGCTTCATAGATTCAAACCAGAGGAGTTTTCGCTTCTTGTAGTGGGACCTGATGAAGAGATTCATGATGTCGAGAAAATTATTGATTGGGTAAGCAAAGGTGGTATAGCTATAGTGTTAGATGAACTCAACTACACCAAACCGTTGATGACCCGATTGGGGCTTTCTCGAGGAAATATGTTTAATGTAATTGATGTAGCTGACTGTCATTTTGATGGTATGCAGACAAAGATTCTAGTAAATGTTTTTACCGAGGTCGTATCGGATAACGTTGATAATTTACAACAGATATGTAGGTACAATGATATACCTATAGCCGTACGAATTAGATATGGTAGAGGCATGATTGTGGTTGTTGGAGATTCAAGTTTAGTAATAAACGATGTTTACCTAAAGTCTCCACAATGGTACAGAATTAACTCTGGGTTTATCCGTTTGCTATCTATGGACAGAGACATAATAATATATGAAGGTTCTAGAAGGTACAGCAGAATTACGTCTGCAATTATAGCGCTAGTTATATCGAACATAAACAATGGAATACCAGATATAATTAATATTGTTATTGGTGATTCGTTAATGAATAGATTAATAAGCGTAATTATCTTAATGTTCGTATCTGTTTTATATACCGTATATAGGTTTGGAATACCTAAGTACAGAATAGATGAGAGCATCACATTTAAATATGTAGAGCGTATAGACCACCAAGAGTTTAGAGAGAAAGTAAGAAAAGGTATGTTATCATGGATAAAGAGTATAGAGAAGTAATAGAAATCGATGTGAAGAAGTGCGGAGAACTTGTTGCTAAAGCTTTAGATCAAGCACAGAAGAAGGTTGTTGGAAAAAGGAAAGAGCTAGAATTAATATTAGCAACTCTTTTGGCTGAAGGACATGTGCTTTTGGAGGGTGTTCCAGGGGTAGCTAAAACACTTATGGCCAAAACTGTAGCTTTGGTTTTTGGCCTAGATTTTAAGCGAGTTCAAGCTACACCAGATCTCCTGCCTTCAGATATCTTGGGAACTCAGATATATGATGTTAAAACAGGTCAATTTGTGTTTAGAAAGGGTCCCATTTTCACGAATATACTCTTTGTTGACGAAATAAATAGAGCTCCTCCAAAAACACAGAGCGCCCTACTTGAAGCTATGCAGGAAAAACAAGTAACAATTGAAGGTATTACCTATAAACTCCCACAACCATTTCTGGTTATAGCAACCATGAATCCTATTGAGATTGAAGGTACATTCCCATTATCGGAAGCGCAAGTAGATAGATTTTTATCTAAAATTGAAATAGGGTATCCAACAGCTGAAGAAACTGTTGAAATACTTAACAGATACTATGAGGTAGTCGACGTAAGCGATATCATACCGTCTCTAGGATTGAAGGACGTTCTCATGCTAATTAATACCGTTAAAAAGATTTATGTTGATATAAACATTAAGAAGTATACAGCATCTATAATTGAGATGACCAGACGTCACCCAATGGTAAAACTAGGGGCATCACCAAGAGGTGCTATAGCGTTATACACACTATCTAAATCGATAGCGTTAATCAGAATGAGAGACTATGTGATTCCCGACGACGTAAAATACGTAGCTTATGCAGCTCTCTCACATAGATTGATTCTTCGTGGCGAAGCGAGGATTTCGGGGATAACAGCTAAGGATGTTATCGATGATGTTCTATCTAAGGTCGAGCCTCCTTGAAGATAACGCTTCTCGGCATTATTCACATCATGTTATCACTACTCCTTATCTTCTATGCTTACATTAATCGAGATCCAATGATACTCGCCATCTCCTTATCATTTGTACTGATAATATACTATGAATATAGATCATTTACTGAGGCTGTAAGAGCTATAGATAAAGTACGCATAAAGAGAGAATTAGAGAAAAAGGTATCGAATGAATTAGAAGAAGTAGTTATGAAGATTATCATAGAGAATGGAAGTGATGTTGTCTTTCCACGTGTAATCTTGAAGGACATCATTCCTCAGCTAGTTTCTTCAGATCCAGCTAAACTCGTATTCAATATTGTTATACCGTCTAAAAGTTCTTTAGTGATAGAATATAAGGTAAAACCCCTGGCGCCAGGAGTACATGATTTTCAGGTATTTGATGTAATTATTTCAGACGCTCTTGGATATTTTTATGAAAACGTCTCTATTGAGAGTAAAGATTCTCTTGTGGTACTACCTCTCTATAGCCCTACATCGATAGATGTAAAGAGCCTACAGAGAGTTATGGGGATAACGCTAAAAGGAAAAGCAATAGGTGGAGCATTCGAGTTAGCTAATATTAGAGACTATGTAGTTGGAGATGATACTAGAAAGATTCTATGGAAAATATATGCTAAAACTGGTAAGCTTATGGTTAGAGAAGATTTTGGAGAGACTAGAGCTAGGGTTCTAGTTCTAATAGATATGAAGAAGAATCTATGGAGCATCGGTGAGCCACCCAATACATTAGCTCAGATACAGCTTAGGTATGCTAGATCACTTATAGACTACCTCGTTAGAAATAGATGTACAATTGATGTAGCTTTATGTAGTGGTCTAGTTCCGAAAGTTGTAAGAAATTTTGAAGAAAGAACTATAGAGTCTCTATACAACATAATATCGGTCCTACCTGTAGGTGGAGGTTGTGAATCTCCCCTATCTGTCTTCATAGATAGTGTACATCATCTAGGGAGAGTACCTGAGTTCTACGATATTGTAATCCTCGTTACAAATCCTCTATCACTGGTTATGGAATCTATAGATAGTCTCAATAGTCTGATGGAGGCATTTCCGGGTAGATTAGTTGTGACTATACCTAGATACAGGTATGATGAAATAGTTGAAGAAGAGTTGCTGAAGAATTTCTTGAAAAGCATAGCAACCATTGTAGAAAGAGGTGGGATAGGGTTAGAGATTTCTGAAGAAGAAATGAACGTAACTTACAGGGGATAAGTTATGTACATAATTTTATTATTGTTGTTGCTAATTACAGTATTGATCATAATTGATGTGGTTAAGAATTCTGAATATACAAACATAGCAATCTTCATAACAGTCTTATTAGCATTTACATTTAACTATAGATACTTGGTATTTCTTTCGTTAATGATACCCGTAAAATCGATACTTCAGGTATTTAGGTTCTATAAGATAGCTAAGATGCTGGGTTTATACCAAGTGGTTAAACCATTCATACCTATAGCAATCTACACTATATCAAGTCTATCTATAGGGTACATAAGTCGGAAAGCAATAATACCGCTACTAGATGTATGGACATCAAGCACTCTATTCATAATGATAATGTTCTTATCCCTAGCTCTAACGGTACAACCATCGCTAGATGCTTTATCTTCAATGGGGGCGATCTTAGGTAGAAGTCTCCATAGGTTAACCAGGCTGCTTCATACGTTGTCTATGGCACTAGGTGTCTTAGCAACATTATACTCTATAATTGTATTAAGGATATACATTGTTATACCTGCTATACTTATTGGAATAATGATTATGGCTAGAAGAAGGGTTAAGATGTTAAAAAGATTAGACAATTATTTGATAATATTACTATTTTTCATTTCTATACTACTTCTATCCACAATTATTGATTAGATTAACGATTCTCGTAGATCATGATAGTATATATTTGGATATAATCATGAACACATATTGTGAGTATTATGTCATTAAGACAAGATCTACACACATTGGTGCTAATGATATCATCAATAGCGTTTATGGGTATATCAGTAACGTTTGTATATATTGAAAAATATCTTCAAGCTCTTTTAGCATTTGTTATAGGTATAATATTATTGAGTAGTTCTCTCGCCATATTAAGAGAAAAGATGAGGTACCAGGATGGAAATAAGTAGCAGTTATGCTTATGTACATCTATCACATAGTGCAGTGGTTGAGTGATAAGGCTTTAAATCCTAGACATCACCAATTTTGCTGTGGTACATAGGTGTATATCGAAATGAAATTGGTATCATCATGTATGCCGTTGTTGGAAAGAATGTCTAGATCTGTTGAAGTTAGGATAGAGAAGGCTGCATCAGAAGAAAGAGATAAAAGGTATATAAATACGTTATCGGAGATACAATCATTCATAAAGCAAGTTAGAGAATTTATGAATGCATTAAGGAATTTAGAAACCATGTATACAGATTTAACTCATGGTAGAATATGTTTTAGATGGATATACACCGAATATGGATCGAACATATCTCTGGTAAAGCTTGAGCCAAGGCTCACAATTCTATACACACACGATAAGCTTCAAACTCTCTACATTTCTTTTGATGACAGGTCTGTAATATTGTACGAAGGTCTAAAGATTGGATTTACTGTTAACACTTACAGTGAAGTTGTGGATCTTAATGATGAAGAGAACGTCATAAGCAAGAGGAGCTTGATTTTAGATGCTGTATCGCGAGTAGGTGAAAATCTCACAAGATCTATTGCCAACATCAATCTCTGCATTAAGTATGCGAGATACAAATAGGTTGGGTATCTCATCTATAACTCAGGCGGGGATTCTAACATCATCTTTTCAGTTGAGGCTAGACATCATCATAATGTTGTTATAGCAGTAGATTCCAGTTTCTTGAAGTACCATCATAAACTATTAGTGCAGATTCTTTAAGTTTTTGTAAAAGCTTTAACTCTATAGGGTCGAATATCTTCTTTAACTCGTCATCATTATTAGTTCTGGTAAGCTTTAGTTTGTTTACAAAACTATTCCAAAATGATGGTTCAACAGCTATTCTCTCATCCTTAGCCTCAATAACTATGGCTCCTTCTTGTTCAAGTCTCACAAAAAAGCTATCTCTATTTCTGATTTTGTTTGCCACATCTTTTTCAAATATAATTTTTTGTTCTTTTAGGATTTCAATGGCAGACTTTTTAGATTTTTCTTGAACTTTAACCTCTTCACGTTTAGTTTCTACTGTCTTAATTATTTTCTCTAATTTGGATAATCTTTCTTCTACTACCTCTAGTCTCTCGAGTAATGTTGCAACTTTTCTTCCGAGATCATCGACTTTTTGTGTAAAGGGATTTACGCTATCCTGAACCTTACGCTCAATTAAGGTCATAATTTTGTCTATTACTGTGCTCTTTTTTGTTGCTTCTTCGTAGCTCTCTTTATGTTCTATTCTATCAATATATTTTGAGATAATGAAGCCTATATAGTCAGATACTGTTGCAAATCCCTCATCTCTAGCTCTTCTAGCTAGCTCTTCGTAAACTCTATCATCAAGTTTTAGAGTAACTAACTTCATGCTTTCTCCGTAGTACTGTATACTGCTTCAAAGTCTAAAAATATACAACAAACTATGTTATAGTTCTGCGAATACTAATTGCTCTAACACATACTCCCTTATCTCTTTAGCTGACTGAAGTTCTTTTACGATTCTCCCATGATCAATATACTTCTCTAACATGGGTCTTGCCTCTACACCATTACCACATACAACTATTTTATTTGGCACATCTACATAATCTTCAATAAGAGGTCTACATCTGTATAGCTGTTTAGCTCCTGGAAGTTTACCTCGCTTCGTTATAGGGATCCATCTACCTTCTTTTTCATCATATATCTCGACAATATCCATACTTATATCTACTGAAGGTGGAAACGCTATAGATGTTCCTACACCGAAAACATCGACAATATCCTTTAACCTTGCTATATGATTCTCATCTATACCTCCACTTACAACTATCTTGATATTCTCGTAGCCATGGAGCTTAAGAGTCCACTTAATCTCCTCTATAATCATTCTGATATCTCCTCTACGGCTTCTAGGTGTATCTAGTCTTATTCCCCATAATTTGTTTCCTAAAGCTTGGATAGCCATAAGGCTTTCAACTCTCTCATCATAGAATGTATCCACGAGGGCTATGCGAGGTACGTCTGGAGGCATAACTTCGTCGAATGCTTTCCATGCCTTTACTGGATCCCTAAACACTATTATTAATGCATGAGGCATAGTGCCTCTAGGACTTGTACCAGTAATTGTTGCACTAAATGCACCGGAAACAGCATCACAACCACCTATATATGCTGCTCTATCAAGAGCTGGTGCGAGTGCAGGATGATGAGCACGCAAACCGAAGAAAATAACCTGTCTATCCCCAGATATCTTCTTTATTCTTGCAGCTTTAGTTGAGACACTAGTATAAAATCTTAGTATGCCAAGTAAAGCGGTTTCGATATCTATAATTTCACAGATTTTTCCTTCAACAATTGCAAGTGGATATAGATCCCTGAATAGAGTTCCTTCAGGAAGCGTATAAAATGTTATATCTCTACCTCTCAGTAATGCTAAAGACTCTTCAACACCTGCGTATACAGCCCATTTATAATCTCTTGGAAGACCATAACAATGCAGCTCATATCTAACTAACGTATCACACAAATTGTTTTTCTCAAGTATCTCCCGACTCCTGATGAAGTATATATCTGTAGCAGTACCTTTCTTAAGTTCATCAACACTCAAAATATATATCCTGGGCTCCATAATTTACACACCCATTCCTAATAATAATAGTAAATAATGATGTACTTAAAATAAAAATTTCTTTAGGTTGAAAATCAGAAAATTCTCTTGCGCTACCCTACCTTAACTCCTTGTGCTTCTGCTACCTTACGTGGCATCACAGATATTACGTTCTTTTCCTCATCTTTTATTACAACAAATTCATTACCATACTTTTCTACAACATCCTTTGGTATATAGAGATTCAAAGAGAGGGTATAGTATTCGTACGTATATAGCTTGTTCTTTATGTTCTTTCTACCCATTATTTTTCTAACGTTTACTATTCGTATTTTTTGTTTTTCTTGCTGCATGTTTAACGCCTACCGCCTCTCTTTAACGAGAATAGAAAAAATAAGCGTTTCTATCTTTAAGCTTATAAACTTACTCTATGTATATTCCTGGTCTCAGCGGTAATACTGACTTCTTTTTACCACCTTTATCAGGTGCAGAGAGATCTTCTGCACTATATATCTCGATTCTGCTTTTCATAACTTTAGAAAGATAGTCTAGAGACATTTTTAATAACTCAAGCTCATCTACATCACTTAACCTTAGATATAGGTACTCTATCTCGTCTGCAGTATTCATGGCCACATCGTACATAGATCTAACTAGTTGCGAAGCTTCTCTCTTATTGAGTCCCAGTTCTTCAGACAGTCTATTGATAATCTCATTAAGTCTTAGACCCTGTTTATGTAGCTCTATAACTTTTCGCATAATCTTTTGATGAGCTTTAGAAGAAATGTAAATCACTATATTGTTTATCGAGGACTTCTTTGTAGCTCTAATTATGTTCTGTACGGAGCTCACTATGGCTTCAGCGTATCGTAGAGCTAGAAGTGCTTTTTCATCTATTTCACTAGGTATATTAATGGTGTATGTAGATGCGAAACCTTCCTTAAATGTTTTACTCCAAATCTCTTCAGCTATAAATGGTGTATAGATACTAATTAAGGGTATCCATATTCTTAACATATCTAGTATCATTCTATGGGGAATATCGGCAAGTTTTAGATACATGTCGATAAGGTTTTTTATATCGTAGAATACAATTATACCTGCCTCTCTTATCTTAATATCATCGATCAGTTTAACAATTTTATTAACTTTGTATACGAATTCGTTCCAGAAGAGTCTATCTATATCGTTCATTTCATTCCTAAATTTCTCACTGCTCCGGAATATATCTAGAACAGTATCGTGTATAGATTTTAGTAGTTGTGGATATTCTTTCTTACCAAGTGTTTCAAGCATTTCAGGATCTATATTTTCATCTTGATATACTTCAGCACCTAGAGCGAGAAACAGTCTAACTATGTCTGTACCATATTCATTGAGGATTCTCTTCAAAGGTATTATGTTTCGTAACGATTTACTCATCTTCATTTGCTTAACCAGAACCCATCCATTAGCTATTATTCCTCTGGGTTGAAGTTCTTCTGGAAATATTGCAATATGATTGAATATAAAGAATGTTAGATGATTGGGTATTAGATCCTTTCCACTAATTCTCATATCTAGTGGATACCAGTATCGAAATTCGTTACGTATATCTTCGATAACCTCGATCGGTATGGATAGTTTTCTAGATAGACTTTCTACATCGTTTAATCCAAGCATAACGTAATCCCAGAACTCTATTGTTAGCTTTTCGACAGGGATACCGTAGTATCTTATCTTGTTCACTACAGTATAGAAAGCCATATATATTGTAGAATCGCTTAAGCTCTCTATAATCCACCTTCTATCCCATGGAAAAGGTACACCTAAACCACGTGTTCGAGCACACGCTCTCTTCTTGAGCCACTCTATAGTTGCCTCAAACTGGGGCACAGATTCTTCAGGAACAATCTTCATCTTAGCTAAAGTTGCTCTCGCTTTTTTCTTCCATTCGCTATCACCGTAGTTTATAAACCATTGATCTTTAAGAAGCTTAACTACAACTTCTGTTCCACATCTACAATAAACAGGTTTGTTTAGAAGTTCGTAAATTGTTACACCAGCTTCTCTATCTATAATGAATTTTCTAACTACTTCACGAACTTCCAAAACACTTTTACCGGTAACGTTCTTCTCAATAAACTGTTTTGTTGTATTATCTATTGCTGGCACAAATGTGTGGAGATGTGTAGCCATGCATCCATTTCGAAGCTCAAGCGAATAAACATATCTGGTTGCATCGTCCAGTTTATCTCTTTCAGATTGGCTCTCTATACCCATATTCTTTAGAGCTTCATATGCGTTAGCAATAAGTCTTCCATCTGTTTCAATTATTATACGAGGAACTATAGATGCAACTATATCTCTGTATATGGGATTCATCTTCAGATCTTCTAGAGCTACAGCATCATACGGGGCATGTGCAGGAACACTCATAACTATACCAGTGGCAAACGAATCATCTACAAAACTGGCTGGAAGAATCAACACTTGTTCACCTGTTATGGGGTTTACAACTCTTTTACCGATCAATTCCTTTCCTTCTATATATCCCAATACCTCAAACTCGAGCTGATGGAGTAGTCTTTCTGCGGCCCTAATGCCTACAATCCATATAGATCCATTACCTGTCTTTATCTTCATGTATTTAGCCGAAGGATTGATCCAGATATTTGTAACTCCAAAAATTGTTTCAGGTCTAAGTGTAGCCGTAGGGTAAACTACTCCGTCTAAATCTTTAAAGAATATAGCGACAAACTCCCCTATTTCTGGCTCTACATCACCTTTGGTATCATGCATACCCACAGGCATACCATGTTTAGGACACCATCCAACGGGATGAGAACCCTTCTCGATATAGTTCTTATCATAGAGTTTTACGAACTGCCAGTGAATGAACGATACGAATTCCGGATCTATTGTCGTGAACTCTCTTCTCCAATCAATTGAAAGTCCGTAGAGATTCATAACCTCTTTAGAAATGTTATGGAAATATCTAGCCATATAGAGTGGATCAAGCATTCTCTCAATATCTTCTTCAGAAACATCGTAGTCATGTTTGAACAACTCTATAAGCTCTCTATCTTTTGCAGCTATAGCCTCGGCCATGGTAATAATTGGTGTGCCTGTATAATGGAACCCCATAGGGAAGAGAACGTTATATCCCATAACTCTCTTAAATCTTGTTAAAATATCTGCCACTAAGTATGTACGCCCATGACCTATATGTATAGGTCCGTTAGGGTACATGAATGCAGCAGTTACATAAAACTTAGGTCTAGAGCTATCTCTGTTAGCTTCATATACATGGTTTTCACGAAGTATCTTGCTCCATTTCTCAGCTAGCTTTACAAAATATTCATTCAAATTACTGCTCATATGAATCTCCTTAACTACTCTGAACTAGGTAATGTAGCTAATTAAGAAACAAAGTAAGGAGCAAATAAATATTTAACATATTAACAGTTAATGGGGCCTGATCTAGAGCTAATATATGAAGTACTATTTTGTGTAGAGTTTTCCTATAACTACAATGGTTGCTTTATACCATAAGTAGAGGATAGCTATAATCAGTATACCTAATAGTGCCATTCTAGGGAATTCATGTTTCAAAGGGAAAATGCTTACGATATACACAGCTCCAACTAGCGATAACATGATTAAAGTAATGTATAGCATCATCTTAATGAATGCCGATACGGTGGCTCTATTTGATGAACATCGACTCAATACTCTCACCAATAGATGTACCTTTAATGTAGTTTGCAGAAAAATATTAAAAGATATTAATTTGTTGTTACAGATAGCTAGTAGATGATGTACTTGGCCGTTACAGATATGGTGAAGATAGTGGTAGCCACTGATGGGATGAGGAGACTTGCCCCCTACAGATATGGTGAAGAGATTATCGCGAACCGACCATAGATTAGAGAACTTCACAAAATTTCTCAGTATTCAAGGAGTTTTAACTGAAGGTTTGGAAAATCTTTATGCTAATCCGTTACCTTTTTCATCCACTATTCCTATGATTGATAAAAATATCGTTAAATTCTGTAGATGTCTGGCCATGAGTCTGTGTCTAGAGAAGGATGTGGGAAGAGCTTTTGTAGGAAATACTATAGATTTGGGTTCCGCCAAATTGATGAGTATGGACAACTTTAGGTACACTGCAAGGGACGAAAAGCTATACATATATGATTTAAGTGGCAAGTACATAGACTTGATTATTAAAAGAGAGGTAGAGGAGATAGTATTAATAGATCTAGATATGAGAGAGAAAAGAATAGATGTAGCTAAAGGTACTAGACTCAGATATGCAGGTGTTTACGCACTATCTGTCAAGATGAGCAACAGGGATACACTATCGTTAGCTTCTTCTGAACCCATGGTTATCGAGGATATAGGAAGATTAATGTATAATCTCTACGTACCTGTGGCAAGAGTTATGGTGGTATCTAGAAACAGAACACATGTTCAAATGTTTAGAGAAGCGCTGATGTATTCAAATATAGTAATGGTTACAGGTAAACAAAAGAATGTGCAGCCACTTATCGAGATACTAGATCCTATAGCTTTATCGAAACCTATAGATTTCATTGAAGGATGCGTAGATCTAGAGATAGTTAATCCGACAAATATTTTGTACAATACCATAATCAAGGTCTACGGATATATAGATGAGATAGTGATAGATGAACTAGTTAGATTCAAACCTAAGTATAATGTGATCAGGATGTCAATGCCCATGAACTCTAAAGCAAAAATAAGGTTATGTATCTCTTCATCTATTCCTAAGAGAGCAGACCTTGTTTCAGCATTTAAAGAGATTTCGCAAGTTTTTTGATTGCTCTTAGTAGCTGTACCTCATATGGAAGACCAACGAATACAACTCTACCATTTACGGCTATTGTTGGTACAGTTGTAACAGCATATCTATCAGCTATATCAGGATTCTCGTATGCTTCAATAATATGAGACTCCACATTTCCATTACCATAGATTTTGCTAACATATGCAAACATGTTTGTTAGTAATGCAGCATAAGGGCAATAAGGGCATGGAGGAGTCACAACAGTTTCTATAACTGCTTTACCTTCTAATGAAGATATTTCTCTTACAGTTTCACTAGATAGTCCATGATCGTTTGTGCTGATTCTGATTAAGGTCTCTATAAATCCTTTAATTTCTTCACCTGCGGGCATGCCTATATACCTTATAGATCCATCAGCTAACAGTATTGTTGGTACTCTATTAACTCCATACTTCCTAGCTATATCAAGTGACTCAGAGATACTGAGAATATCTACATCTATTGCATGTCTATCTCCTACCATTGGGCTGTTTTCGCTAAGCACCTTAACTAGGTTCACAGTATCTTCACATGAAAAACACTCGTACCTGCTTCTGGAAATAAATAATGCTACATGCACTTTGCTAACCATGTCTTTCAATGCATCTCTTATAGCCTCTATATCAGCTTGTGTAAAGTTGAATCTAAACATCTCAGCTATATATGGTGGTAGTGTGTATTCATCCATGTAGTGCTACACCTTACCACCACTTTAAAGCTAAGCAATACTTATAAGAATTACTAGTTTAACTAAGTCAAAGATGTATCATATATGGAGTCATAAAGAGTTTTTCATAAACAAATATACTAGTTTCTGTGTTTATTATCTTGTGAGATGCCCATGGAGAGGGTATTGGTTGTAGGTTTAGGTGAAGTTGGTTCAGCTATATACCATGTTATTAAAGGAGTCAGCAAGTTTAAGGTATATGGATATGATGTAGATCCCTCTAAATCAACTGATTCTTTCGAATCTATAGAGAAACCTGTAGATTATCTACATATAGCAATACCCTATACATCTAGTTTTATTGATATAGTTAAAGATTATGTAGAGATCTTCAAACCGAAAATAGTGTTCATACATTCAACTGTAGCTATTGGAACAACTAGAGCGCTACATGCTTCAGCAAAAACTATTGTAGCTTATACACCTATCAGAGGTAAACACCCAAATCTCGTTAAACACATTCTGTTCTGGAGTAAATGGATTGCCTCAATACCTATAGAGGAAATCGAGAAATGTGCTAAGCATTTACTTGAGGCAGGATTTAAGGTGAGGATGTATAGAGGATTTCCAGAATCTCTAGAACTTGCGAAACTTTGGGAAACAGTCTATAGAGCTATAATGATTGCTTCATGGCAGGAGTTGCATAGAGTGGCAAAGAGGTTTGGTGTTGATATAGAGGTTGTAGCAGAATTTATTGGAGAGGTACATGAGGTTCTTAAGGATAGACCTATATACTATCCTAGCTATATAGGTGGTCACTGTCTTATACCAAATACGAAGATGCTAATGTCTCACTATAAATCAAAGCTCTTTGAATTTGTTTTAGAGTCTAATGATAAGAGATTAAAGGAATTAAATGATATTGATGTGTTAAATGATATCGAGAAGATAAAGACTGTGGCTAAAAAATACATGAACCTAGATTACTATGGAGGAAAAATAGAGTAGCTACTCTTCTCTAGATCTACCCACAATCTTTGTTAATGTTGTCAGGAGTTCTAGAGGAATAACTATCTTTGTTGATGGGCTTTCTGCTATAGATCTTAAGGCCTCTAGATACTGAAGCAGGATAGCATTACTTCCAAGCTTCATAGCAGTCTCATTTATAAGCTCTAGAGATTTGGCTTTACCTTCGGCGACAAGTATATTGTATTGTCTTTCACCTTCACCTTTCCTAATCAATGCTTCTCTCTGTCCATCAGCTTCAAGTATAGCTGCAGTTCTTTTGCCTTCTGCTTCTGCAACCATAGCTCTTCTATTCCTTTCAGCTGCCATCTGCTTAATCATTGCTTCTTGCACATCTTTTGGAGGCTTTATCTCCTTTATCTCTACTGAGGTAACCTTTATGCCCCATCTATCTGTAACATCATCTAGTCTAGCTCTAAGAGTTGAATTTATGTATTCTCTTTTAGCTAAAACATCATCGAGAACCATATCACCTATAACAGCTCTAAGAGTTGTTATAGCTATACCTGTAGCTGCAGATACATAGTTCTGTACTGCTGTAACAGCTTTAACAGGATCGAATATCTTCATATATACCAGGAGATCTATATCTACTGGAGCATTATCTTTAGTGATACATGTCTGTGGAGGTATATCTATAACGAATTCCCTTAAATCAACATCAATACCTCTATCTATTAGAGGTAACAGAAATACTAGGCCAGGTCCTCTTACAGACTCAAGTTTACCTAATCTAAACACTACAAGCCTCTTGTATTCAGACACAACCTTGATCCTTGGCAACACTATAGCAGCAACAATAAGTATGAATAGTAATGCTATAGCTATAGTAATAGGATCCAAGGTCTACACCTCCAGCATAGTAATATAGTTCAGATATTTATGTTTTAATCGATTTTTTCTACATAGAGCTTTAAACCATCTATACGAACAATCTTTACTCTAGATCCTGCCGGAATTACTCCCTTAACCGAATATGCGGTCCATTCCTCATTTAATACATATACTACACCAGGATTTTCCTCACGTATATCAGTTTTAGCTATACCTATTGACGATAGGAGTTGTTGTTCTAAAGAGATTCTCTTCTTTCTAACAGTCTGTACAGCTTTATACGCTATATATCCCATGATCGATGTAATCGCTAAGATACCTCCGATAACGACGTAGACTGGTTGAGTTAGTAGCTCTGGTGGAGTTAGATACAGCTGGTACACAATACCTATAGGCAGAAGCACGAGACCTGTTAATCCAAAAAGACCGAAACCTGGTGTATACATCTCTATAGCTAATAGTATCGTTCCAATCAACATAACAAGAAGCGCAAATAGGTCAGGTGAAACAACATTCATAGAGTATAGAGCCAGAAGAATCAGAAGAACACCAGCAATAGCATAACCCTGAAAACCTGTTGTAAATATCTCGGCCAAGATCAGGAATAAACCGGCAACTAGAAGGATATTCGATACTATTGGTAGTGATAAAATTGATAAAAGTCTATCCCATTGAGATGGAGATACCGCATATGCTACTCTAATACCTATAGAATCCTCAATCTCTTTAACAGATTCAGCTCTTTTCGCAAAACCTATAGATACAGCTTCTTCAGCTGTTAGAGCTCTTCCTTCTCTAACCATAGCTTCTGCAATATCTACAAGCTCCTCTCTATCAAATATTCTTTCAGCAAGAGATCTAAATCTAGCGGCAACATATTCTACAACCTTAGGTTCAGAAGGGCTAGGAGTAGCAGCACCAATAACAGAACCAGAACCCATATATATACCTCTACACCCTAGTGCAATCATGGATGCAGCTGAAACAGCATAACCACCTGGAGGTATCCATGTATAACACTCTACATTCTTCTCTAGAATACTGTTCACAATTCTATCAGCAACAGATAGATACCCACCATAACTATTAATCTTTAGCACAAGAACATTACCTCTATAGCTATTCAAAATTCTTTCCCAAAAAACAAGAGCACCACCATCAACATTTATATCAAAGTCCACTATAACAGCGTTAAGGTTACTAGATCCATAGATAGTGTGTATGGAGAGTAGAGGTATGTAAATGGCTAGAATAATATGGAGAATTATCAAGAGAGAGCTATTTTGTGTGATTCTCATGAATAGTGTACCTCGATCAATCCATGTACTGTGTATACAGTATATAAGCTATCAAAATCATGGTAAAACCACTAACGACACACAATTCAATTCTATAGATATAGAGAAACCTTCGACTACTAGTCGCATCCTCTAGTCAAACTAGTTTAGCATCAAACCCCAATACCTTCACGAAATGGGTGAACCTCTATGAAGAAACCCTTAAACAGAAAAGGTATCGTAGGTATAGAAGCAGCTATAGTAATGATAGCATTCGTTATTGTAGCAGCAGCATTAGCATTCGTAGTACTAAACATGGGATTCTTCACAACTCAGCAAACTAGGCAAGTAATTCAGAGAGGTTTAGGTCAATCAGCATCAGCACTAGAAGTAGATGGAACACTTGTAGCTAATGTAGATGTATCTCAATCCAGGATACAGTTCGTCTATGTACCTATAAAACTATCTACAGGTCAATATGTAGTAGATCTAACACCAGGTAAATCTATAGTTGCGTACTGGAGTCCACAAAGAGGAATATCAATAGCAAACACCTATCTAGCAGCAATACTAACACCAATAGATACACCACAAAAACTAGCAAATATAACAAAAGCATTAATAAATGAGAGCGTTATCATGATTAGTGGTAAGAAGGGAGAAGTAAAGACATACTACGCAACTTGTAATGAACAAGGATGCACAATAGGCGATACGGCTGGAGATTATAAGATATTGATAGCTCTTCCAGATGATGTTGACACTAATGGCATTATGTTGAAGGAGTTCTTTGGAAGGTTTACTGGTGGTGAGGTTGTTACTGTTATAGCTTGGCTCACCAAGATAAATGAGGATATAGTGCTTGATCCTGGTGAAAAAGTACTTATGCTAACATACTATAATTCAAGTAACTCTATGCCTCAGAGTTACGATATTGTTAAGTTTGAGGTTAGGGTACCTATAGGAGCTCCTTTAACGATAGAGAGAAGTGTGCCACCAAGCTTAACACAAGGTGTTGTAGATCTAGGTTAGAGAGTTAGAGATAGTGTAGATAAAGATCTTTTTATTTAATATAATATTTATTTTTATTATTTGTATTGTGTATGTTCTTGGTTTCAGTAGTTTTGGATCTATTTATCTAGCTTAATAGGTTTAGTGTCTTTGAGATAGCTCCTTAGTGTTTATCTATGTAGGTGTTATTGTTGTAGAGGTGTTTTTTAGTTGTGGTCATTGTTTGGTTTTAGTGTTCTGTTTGTGTATAGTATCTATTATGTATTTTGTTATGTTTGGATAGTCTTTATCTCCATAGTTGTGTAGTGTTGCTTCTAGATATCTATGCATTGCGGCTGCTGTTATTGGGGTATTCAGTTTCTTTATTCTTGCAGATTCTATAAAGCTTTGTAGATCTTTTGCCGCTAATTCTATTCTGAATCTTGGTGGATGTTCTTCTAGAGCTCTTTTCATGAATCTATCTAGTATAGGTTCCATCCATGTTCCTCTAACAAGTTCTTCAAGTAGCGAGTAGTCTATTTCATTGATCTTCAAAAACGAGAGAGTTTCTGCTAGCGTAGCCACTATAACCATATTTAGCTGGTTTAGAGCTAGTTTAAGTGCCATTGCTCTAGGTATGTTTCCTACATACATGATTTTTTTGGATATAGATGATAAGAACTGTTTAACATTTTCATTAATATTCTTATTGCTTGCAACTATAGCCACTAGTCTTCCTTCTAGAACTTCTGATACACTTCCATACACAGGGCTCTCTACATAGTTTCCTCCACTAGCCTCAATAAATCTATGTATTCTTTCTGATACTGCTGTTGATACTGTCGACATATTAACTATATCCTTGTCTCTACTTGAATCAGCAAAACCATTTGGTGGAAACACTACATCTATTAACGCATTATCATCTGCAACAAATATAGCAGTAATATCTGACGAGTTACAGCATTCTCTAGGGCTTTCAGCAACTTTTGCATTTATCTCATCTGCAAGTCTATACGCTTTATCAATAGTTCTATTGTATAGTATAACATTGTATCCACTATTCCTAAGCCTTTTAGCGAGAGCAGAACCCATCAAACCTAAACCAATAACACACACATCCATATATCATTACCCACTTCTTAGTTTGCAAAGAAGAAATATATAGTTCTTGTATCTTCAGCGTTTGCACCGTTCATCATTTTTCAGACCCAGGTTCAAAACATCATCTACTAAACATAATTTAATGAAATATAGGTATATCTTTAACTGAAAACATTTTGAAACTTATGAAGGATTTGAACATTATTACTCTCTAGAAAGCTCTATTCCTTAAATACAGCACCTGTACATGATGAGGTAACGAGTTCTGAGTATCTTTTTAGATAGCCCTTAAACCTTATTTTAGCAGGTTTCCATTTCTTGAATCTTTCATTCAATTCATCTTCATCTACTAATAAATCGACTTTCTTCATCTTCAAATCTATTCTTATCCTATCACCATTCTCGACAACAGCTATAGGACCTCCTTCAGCTGCTTCAGGTGATACATGACCTATGGAGATACCTCTAGTAGCTCCAGAGAATCTTCCATCTGTTATAAGAGCTACATCTCTATCGAGATTCATGCCAACGAGAACAGATGTGGCAGTCAGCATTTCTCTCATCCCTGGCCCTCCTTTAGGTCCTTCATATCTTATCACAACTACATCACCTTTCTCAACTCTTCCATTAAGAATATCTGCTACTGCCTCTTCTTCTGAATTATAGACATTTGCTACACCATCGAAGAAGTAGAGGTTCTCCGGTAGAGCTGAAACTTTTATAACAGCACCAAGAGGTGCTAAAGAACCTTTTAGAATCATTATGCCTCCTCTCGGTAGCATGGGATTCTCTATAGGTCTAATTACATCTCTGCGCATAACTTGTGAACCATCTATTATCTCCCCAACGGTTTTTAGAGCTACAGTTAAACGATCTCTATGTATGAGTCCTTTCTTATCGAGTTCCTTCATAACTGCAGCTACACCTCCAGCTTCATGGAGATCTTGTATATGGTGAGGTCCAGCAGGACTAAGCCTAGCTAATGTAGGCGTGGCCTCGCTAATTCTATCGAAATCATCTAGACTTAAATCAATCTCACATTCTTTAGCTATAGCCATTAGATGTAGAACGGTGTTTGTTGATCCACCTAGAGCCATATCGACAGCTATAGCATCTAGAAAAGCCTCTCTGGTCAATATATCTCTAGGCTTTATGTTTTTCTCAACAAGTTTCACGATATTCATACCAGTAATCTTGGCAAGCCTTATTCTAGCAGCATCTACAGCAGGTATCGTTCCATTACCAGGTAGAGATATACCTAAAGCTTCAGTCAGTATATTTAGTGTGTTGGCTGTGAACATTCCTGCACATGATCCTACACCAGGACATGCAGCTTCTTCTATATGCTTCAGCTCATCTAAAGAAATTTTGCCTATCTTTACTGCTCCAACAGCTTCGAAGACATCGTGTAGATCAATATCTTTACCTCTATATCTTCCGGCAAGCATAGGTCCACCTGATATGAATATTGATGGTATATTTAGTCTAGCTATAGCCATGAGCATACCTGGTATGATTTTATCGCATGATGCTATAAGGACTAAACCATCGAATTGATAGGCTTTAGCCATAACCTCTATGCTATCAGCTATAAGCTCTCTCGATGGTAAAGAATACTTCATCCCTTCGTGACCCATAGCTATACCATCACATATACCTATAGTGTTGAACTCTAGGGGTGTTCCACCAGCAAGTCTTACACCGATTTTCACGGCTTCAGCGATCTGGTTAAGGTGCTTGTGTCCAGGTATAACTTCATTCCACGAGTTCGCTATACCTATCAAGGGCTTCTCTATCTCTTCGTCAGTTAAACCTAAGGCTTTGAATAGAGATCTGTGAGGAGCTCTCTCAATACCTTTCTTTACAACATTGCTTCTCATGGACAAACACCTAAACGATATCTGCTATAGTTAAAGAGTTAGGAAATTAAAACTCTGTTTGCTGAGGATAAGTAGTTGTTGACTCTTTTTCAAGATAGCTAGAAAATATTCATAAGCATCAATAAGCCCTCTAATGAATGCTTCTACAACATTTATGGACACACCTTGAGCAGACCATCTATAGTTGCCGTACCCTAATTCTACTGTAACTCTAAAAAGGCCACCATTCAGCACAGATATAGATGAGCTTACGATCTTTATACCAGATGTCGAGGGATATACTATTGATGCAGCTTCAGAAAATGCTCTAGCTACAGCCTTAACTGCATCTACATCTATAGCTCTAGCGTTAACATTCTTGATATCAACTACAGCTACACTTAAGCCACTTGAGTCGAGAAATATACGCCAGCTATAGGGAGTTAGTGTTTCTTCAACGTATCCGAGCTCCTTCAAAGCAATCAGTATAGCTGATGCTGGCGCTATATCGAAACTATAACCGAATTTCTCAAGCTCTTTAATCTTCGATAAAGCGCTTCTAACTCTAGAATCCTTCTTATCCACATCTATACCTATCTCCTTAAGAATAGCGACAATGTTTGAACTACCTGATAGATCTGATAGAATGAATTTTCGTGTATTTCCTACGACTTCTGGATCTATATGTTCATAAGCTCGCGGATTCTTTAGAACAGCATCTACATGGACTCCAGCTTTATGAGCAAAAGCGTAGTCACCTACATATGGTTGATAGGGATTAGGCTTCATATTAAGTGCGTCGTAGACCAATCTGGATATTGTTTTCAATTTTTTGATTGATTCGATACCATTTAGTACCTTTAGGTTCAGTTTATAGAATAGTGTTGGTATGATCTGCACAAGATCGGCATTACCTGTCCTCTCACCAATACCATTTATTGTGCCCTGAACATGTCTAGCACCAGCTGCTACACCTACAATAGTGTTTGCAATAGCGCAACCAATATCGTTATGCATATGAAGTCCTACTAGTATCTTAACTGTAGATACAACTTTACGAGTTATTTCATAGACCTCTAAAGGTGTTGTACCGCCGTTTGTGTCGCATAGAACTATGGTTTGTGCACCAGCTTCTTCAGCAATCTTGAGTGTCTCTAAACTGTATTCGGGATCTTCTTTGTATCCTTGATAGAAGTGTTCAGCATCAAATATCACCTTAACTCCATGGCTCTTTAGGTAGTTGATGGTATCATATATCATCTCTAGATTCTCTTCCTTAGAGGCATGTAGAATTTCGTATACATGTAGAGACCAACTTTTTCCAAAGATTACAGCAACATCTACATCTGCTTTCAATATAGCCTTAATATTCTCATCTTCATAGACCTTAGAATTTCTTTTTCGTGTACTTCCAAAAGCAGCTATTTTCGCATGTGATAGGCTATACCTCTTTATTACATTGAAGAATTCTGCATCTTTCGGATTAGATCCAGGCCATCCTGCTTCTATATAGTTTACGCCTAGATCATCAAGAGCTAATGCGATTTTTATCTTGTCTTCAACTGTTAGAGAGATACCGCTGGCTTGCGAACCATCTCTAAGTGTTGTATCCAGTATTTCAACGGATTTCTAAACCACCAACCACCTACTACACCGAATCCGAAAATATTGTAGAAGTTTAAAAACTTTATGTAGGATTATTGGATACAAATTGTATAAACAGGTATGAATACCATTCACATCTATTTTTGTTGTTCTCGAAGTATGAATTCTTCTCTAAGCCATCTACCTGTCTTCTCTAGTACACTGTTTTCCAATTCACTAAGCTCCTTCTTTACTGTAGGCATACCGTTTCTATATTCATTTAACCATTCTTTAGCAAACTCTCCACTCTTTATTCTGTCTAGAACACTTTTCATTTTAGCTCTAACGTTTTGATCTATAATGTACTTACCAACTGTTATACCTCCATACTTAGCTGTATCAGAGACTGCCTTGAGCATTCCTATTAATCCTCTCTCATAGATTAAATCAACAATTAGTTTAAGCTCATTAACGGTCTCAAAATAAGCTACCTCGGGTTGGTATCCAGCTTCTACAAGTGTTTGGAATGAAGCTTTTATCAATTCCATTATGCCTCCAACAAGTATTACTTGTTCACCGAAGAGGTCGGTTTCTGTCTCTTCCTTAAAGGTAGTCTCTATAGCACCTATGCGTGTAGCTCCTAGACCTTTAGCTATTGCAAGAGCCTTCTGAAGAGCTTTTCCAGAAACATCTTGATATACAGCAACAAGTACTGGAACACCACTACCTTTCTCAAACATTCTCCTAACCATTGCTCCAGGTGCTTTAGGGGCAATCATATATACATCAGATGTTGATGGAGGGACTATCAACTTAAAGTGTATGTTGAATCCATGTGCGAAAACAAGATCCGCACCATTCTTCATGAACGATTTCACATGCTTTTCCCAAATTTCTGGCTGCACCATGTCGGGTACCATAAAGATAATTACATCGGCATTATTTACAGCATCTTCGATAGACATAGGTGTGAATCCATCTTCTTCAGCCTGTTTCCAACTATAATCTCTAATCTTTAGACCTATAACAACATTTAATCCAGAATCACGTAGGTTTAGAGCCCAGGGTCTTCCTTGATTACCGTAACCTATTACGGCTATAACTTTATCCTTAAGCGGATCCAGGGAGACATCTTGATCTCTATATATTTTCGCCATATCTTTCACCCCAACTATAGCTTACGACACGGGAATAAATAGGTATATATAGTACGAAGTCGTGTTGCTCAATAGTTTTGCTGTTTTTATTTTTGTTACCTACTTTTAGAACTTCAATTCTTAGGTCATTAAAAACATCAACACGCTCAATAGAAACAGTTTTGCTTAAATTAAGTATGGCTAGCTGTAAATTTGGATGATCTTTTACTAAGAGATAAATTTCGAAAAGCCCTTCATCGTTAATTCTTCTACCATATATCCAATCGACATCTATCAGTAGTTTTCTGAATGTAGCCACAATTCTCTCTATATAGCTAGCATCGTGATAGTATCCTATAGCCCTAACTAGTTTTCCTTGGGTCACGTATGATCATCTCTCTAAGACTTCCTCCAGGAGGTAGTGTAGGTATGGCTAGTTCATCTTCAGGTATAGGTACTCTTATAACAGTAGCTACATTCTCCTTAATTGCAGTTTTAACAGATGTAGCAATATCTTCATAGCTTTGGACATCAAATCCCAAAGCTCCAAAAGCTTCCGCCAACTTTATGTAGTCAGTTCTATAGCCTAGCTCTACAGATATTATTCTACCGCCAAAGAATAGATCTTGAACTTGACGAACTAGACCTAGATTTCTATTATCAAATACAACAACTATTACAGGAATATTTTCTTCAACAACAACAGGAAGATTGTTTGCAGTCATTAGGAAGGAGCCATCACCATCTAAATCAACAACCACGTTCTGAGGTCTAGCAAGTTTTGCACCTATTGCCGCAGGAAATCCGAAACCCATGGTGCCCATGCCTCCAGAAGAGATAAATGTTCTAGGCTTAAGTACATCCCAGAATACTCCAGTCCACATCTGGTGCTGACCTACGCCAGTTGTCACGATAGCGTCTCGTGGAAGTACATCTCTAATTGTCTTGAGCACTCTCCAAGGCTTTAAACCTTTACCATCGTCTTCATAGTATATCCTCGTGTAGTAGTCTTTAAGCTCCCTGATGCGTCTAATCCATTCAGTTCTATCATACTTTTTAGCCACTATTGTTAGTGCTGATATCAGTTCCCTCAATATCGTTTTGGCATCGCCTACCAAACCTACGTCGATTTTTATGCTCTGTTTCTCTATTTCTGTTGGATCTATGTTGATCATAATTATCTTCTTGTTTGAATCTTTGATATCGTCATACTTAGTTATTGTTCTATCACTTAATCTAGCGCCAACAACAAGAACTACATCAGACTCTAAGAAAGCTTGATTAGCCTCGGCCCGCCCATAGTATCCCATCATACCTAAGTAGAGTGGATAGTCATGTGGTACAGCAGCTTTACCGAGAAATGTGGATACTATTGGTGCAACAAGAAGATCCGATAAAGTTACGACTTCTTCTGTAGCATTGCTCCAAACGACTCCTGCTCCAACAAGAATCAATGGCTTTTCAGCATTAACGAGCAACTCTATAGCCTTCTTGATAGCTATTTGATCTATCTTTAATGGAAACTCTCTATAACCCTTAATACTTTGTATATCAGAGATTTTTACACCATTGTTTACGTTTTGAGTCCAAATATCTCTAGGTACATCAATCACAACGGGACCGGGTCTACCTGTTAAAGCTATATAGAAAGCGTTTCTAATCCATATAGGTATTTCATCTGCACTATTCAACCTAATTGCAAACTTAGAGATATTCTGTACAACACCTATTATGTCTGCTTCTTGGAAAGCCATTTTACCCATCGATGATAATGGTACTTGACCTGTTATAGCTATTATGGGAGAGCTATCCCAATAAGCTGTAGCTATACCTGTTACAAGGTTAAGTGCTCCAGGTCCTGAGGTAGCGGTACATACACCAGGAAAACCTGAAGCTCTTGCATATCCATCAGCTGCATGAGCTGCACCTTGTTCATGTCTCATTAGAATGTTTCTTAGGTATCCATCTTTAACATAGTCGTATAAGACATCATAGAATTTCATGTTCGATAGACCTGGTATACCAAATATAACCCTAACGCCTTCCCTAACAAGAGATTCTACCATAAGTTTAGCTCCTATCATTAGAATTCTCCTCCGGACTTGATATACAGTCTGTTGGTCCAGATCTCTACATCAATCTCATTATCTATGAACATACTATGCTCGTTGTCTGACGTTAACGGACTTGGAGTTCCATCAGCCTCACCACGCAAACCAATTTACCCCTTCTTGTAGCGAGTTTTTAAACTTTTCTTCTAAGCATTTACTAACAATTACAATTTAAACATATTTATATCTGTTTGTATACTATACCACTTGTGTATCATCTTAATATGTTAATGAAGGCTTATATACCTCTAAAAATGATGTAGTGTAGGGGATGTCTATTGCTTACCCCCTGGAAATAGGTAGGAAAAACCTAGACAAATACATTAGGTTACTTGATACTACATTAAGAGACGGAGAACAGATGCCGGGGGTTGATTTAAGTGTTGAGCAAAAATTAGAGATAGCGTTACTGTTAGATGAACTAGGTGTGGACTCTATAGAGGCAGGATTTCCCATAACGAGTCAAGGTGAGTTTGAAGCTGTTAAACTTATAGCTAAGAGTGTTAGTCGTGCAGAAGTTGTTGCATTGGCTAGAGCAGTAAAAGCCGATATAGATAAGGCTATAGATGCTGATGTAGATGCAGTTCATACCTTTATAGCTACATCGGATTTACATATGGAGTACAAGCTCAAGATGACTCGTGAACAAGTTTTAGAAAAAGCTGTTCAGGCAATTGAGTATGCGAAAGCTCATGGAGTTGTTGTTGAATTTAGTGCTGAAGATGCTACAAGATCTGAACCAAGGTTTCTGGTTGAGATATTTCAGGCTGTTGTTAATGCTGGTGCAAGTAGGATAGATATAGCTGATACTGTTGGTATTGCATATCCAAGCTACATATCACGCTTGGTATCGTATGTCAAGAATAATGTTAAAGGTAATTACATAGTTAGTGTTCACTGTCATAACGATTTTGGTATGGCTGTAGCAAACAGTATATCAGCTATCGAGGCAGGTGCAGAACAAGTACATGTAACAGTCATTGGTGTAGGTGAAAGAGCAGGTAATGCCGCTCTAGAAGAAGTAGCTTCTGCGTCAAAATTCCTCCTAGGCTGTAGGGTTGGTATAAATTTTGAGAAGATACGTAAAGTAGCTGATATAGTAGCAAAATATTTCGGGATTTCTGTACCGCCCAATAAAGCTATAGTTGGTCGCAACGCATTTGCGCATGAATCAGGAATACATGTTCATGGGGTTCTCAGCCATCCACTAACCTATGAGCCTATAGATCCAGCTATTGTGGGAGCTGAAAGACTTATAGTTATAGGGAAACATAGCGGTAGACATGCTGTTGAATATGTATTGAAACAAATGGGTATAGAACTGAGAGAAGAGGTGGTTACGGAGGTCCTAAAGATGGTTAAAGAACTTGGAGACAAGGGCATTAAAATCGATAAATATGTATTAGATGATGTGATTAGAAAGGCTATGAGGAGAATATGAATGGTCTTCAATATAGCTGTTATAGAAGGAGATGGTATAGGGCCCGAGATAGTCTCATCAGCTCTTAAAGTGCTAGAGAAAGTTGTTAGATTCTATGGTCTTCAAATTGTGGTTACGAAAGTTTATGGCGGAGATACTGCGGTTAAAATGTTTGGTGAGGCTCTTCCAGAAGATTCGTGGAATATCATAAAGAGAAGTGATGCAATACTTAAGGGTCCTGTAGGTGAAAGTGCGGGAGATGTTGTAGTGAAAATCAGAAGAGGTCTAGATCTGTATGCTAATATCAGGCCAGCTAAAGCTTTACCAGGTGTTAACTCGCTGAGAAGAGATATAGATTTGGTGATAGTTAGAGAAAATACTGAAGACATATATGTAAGAGCTGAACACATGGTTACAGATGATGTAGCTATAGCTTTACGTGTAGTAAGTAAAAGGGCAAGCGAAAGAATAGCTAAAGTAGCCTTTGATTTAGCATTAAGTAGAAGGAAGAAGATCACAGTAGTTCATAAGGCTAATGTTTTAACTGTTAGTGATGGTTTATTTAGATCGTGTATATATAGAGTAGCTCAGAACTACAATGATGTAGTGGTAGATGAAATGTATATAGATGCTGCAGTTATGGATATAGTTAGGAGGCCTGAAAGATTTGATGTAATTGTGACCACTAACCTATTCGGTGATATACTTAGCGATCTAGCAGCTTATGTTTCTGGAAGCATAGGTTTAGCTGCATCAGCAAACATAGGTGATGAGAAGGCAATGTTTGAACCTATACATGGTGCAGCATTCGATATAGCTGGTAAAGGTTTAGCCAATCCTATGGCAATGATATTCTGTGTTTCATGGATGCTTAAATGGTTAGGTGAGAAACACAGTATAGATACATATATCAAGGCATCTAAATCAATAGATAGAGCTATTCTAGAGGTCCTCAAGGACGGTACAAAACTAACGCCAGATCTTGGTGGAAACAGTAAAACAATTGAATTTACTGAAGCTGTCCTCGAAAAAATCAGCTACTAAGGTTCTTCAGCAATATTCCTTATATTCCTATAAAAACAAGTTTTATTACCAGTGTGACATATGGGCCCTAGAGGTCTAACTAGAACTACAATGGCATCTTCATCACAATCAACTTTAATATCTACAACAACTTGATAATTACCGCTAGTTTCGCCTTTAAGCCAGATCTTGCTATGTGATATAGACCATAGATGTAGATATCCCGTGGTTAATGTTTTTATAAATGCTTCTCTGTTCATATGTCCCACCATAAGCACATCCTTTGTATCGATATCTTGTACAACAACTATAACGGTA
Source organism: Ignisphaera sp. (assembly GCA_038831005.1). Lineage (NCBI taxonomy): Archaea > Thermoproteati > Thermoproteota > Thermoprotei > Desulfurococcales > Desulfurococcaceae > Ignisphaera > Ignisphaera sp. The sequence continues at coordinate 46,086 of JAWBKZ010000003.1, read as the reverse complement.
TTCTGTTCGTATCTAAATCTCAGCTTATTTGCAATCTCTTCAGCTCTCTCTCTACTGAACTCAACTATCTCTTTATCCATTGAGCAATAGCCTCAAGAAGCTGTTTACCTGTAGAACCGCTTTTTTCTGGATGGAATTGTGTTCCAAATATGTTTCTATAGGCTATAGCTGCTGGAAAGAGCATATCATAATGACTTAGCATGCATATGTGGTCGAGATGTCTGGGATAAACAACATAGCTATGGACAAAATACACATATTTACCATCAAGTTTGGCGAACACTTCGCATTTATCGTTTTTGTTGAAGAGGTACACTTTATCCCAACCTATGTGTGGAAGTTTCTTGCTGGTTATAATTCTGTCTACATATCCCTCCAGTATACCTAATCCTTTTGAGTATCCATACTCTGTACTATACTCAAACAGTATCTGCATACCTAGACATATACCAAGTATTGCAGAAACCTTACTAACTGCTTCTTTAAGCACATAACCTTCCTTTTCTATATAAGGTCCCAAAGCCTTAAATGAACCTACACCCGGTAAGACTAGGAGATCATAATCGTATTCAAGATCACTAGATATATGTACATCAAAACCTACACGTTTTAATGCTGACGATATGCTGAAAAGATTGCCTACACCATAATTAAGTACCAGAGCTCTCATTTACGTCTCCTCAATAACTCTTTAGCAATATCTTCTGGTGTAATGTTCTTGAGCGCCATCAACACCAAGAGATGATATAGGAGATCAGCTACTTCACTTACAAGTCTTTCTCTAGATTCTGCTAAAGCGGCCACTATTACCTCTATAGATTCTTCACCAAACTTTCTAGCAACATATTCAATACCTTTACTTACTAGCTGAACCGTGTAGCTGTTTGTAGGCTTCTTTTCTATTCTATCAACTATAGTGCTATAAAGTTCAGCTAGGACTAGATCCAAATCTTACACCTATGCTCTTGCTATGTATTTTAAACCCTTCATATTCAGCTAGTTGTAGAACAGCTTGAATAACTTCTCTCTTTATGGACGAACTATCGAGTATTATTGATAAAGGTTTGAGAAAGTCGTAGACACTTAATGCACCCTTAGATGTAGCCCATCTATTTGTTGGAAGTATATGGTTAGGACCTATGTAGTCTATTAGTGCTGGAGGTTCTTTCCCCAAAGATATGGCACCCACATTACTTATATAGTTCAGGTACTTTTGTGGTTGAGCTACATGAAGCGATAGATGTTCAGGTGCAATAGTATTGACTATATCTATAGCTTCATCAATACTACTAACTTCAACAATGTAATAGTCATGATCTTTATCTTGCTCTAGGATTTTACCTACTTCTTGTATAAGCTTTTTCGAATTAGATATCAATACTATAAATGTTCCCTGGCCATGTTCAGCTTGTGCCATCATGTCAATTGAAACCATCTCTGGTTCAGCTGATTCATCAGCTACAACAACAAGTTCTGTGGGTCCTTCTATACCATCAATAGCTACAGCATCCTGTACGAGAAATTTTGCTGCTTGGACATATATGTTTCCAGGACCCACAATTTTGTCAACCTTCTTAACAGATTCAGTTCCATAGGCAAGTGCCGCTATAGCTTGTGCACCACCTATTCTATACACTTCATCAACATCTAGCTTTAGAGCTACGTAAGCTACGGCTGGATTAACACAGCCATCAGGCATAGGTGGAGAGGCTACATACATTTTCTTAACTTTTGCAACTTTAGCTGGTACTCCAGCCATTAATAGTGATGAAGGATAAGATTTTTTTCCTCCTGGTACGTATATACCTACATTATCAATGCTTCTCCAAACATATCCCAATCTAACACCTTCAACTTCTACTATAACATCTTTAGGTAGATGAAGCTCATGAATTTTGAATAGAATATCATGGACAATATCTATAGATTTCTTGAGACCAGGCTCAAGATCTTTACAACATTTCAATAAGTATTGCCTGTCTATTGCAATAGTATCTATATCCACACCGTCGAACTTCTTTGTAAATTCTTTTAAAGCTTTATCACCATATTTTCTAACATACTCTATAGTGTTTTTAACAACATCTAAAACTTTTTCAAGTTCTAAAGGTCTTACATTTGGGAACCGGTAATATATAGTCATAATCTGACCTCAACACCTTTGGATCTGAGGTAGAGCTTGAGTTCCCTTATACTTACAATACAGTCATGAAATATACCGGCAGCTAATGCAGCATCAGCGTAACCTTGTACAAAAACCTCGTAGAAATGCTCCATACTCCCAGCTCCACCACTAGCTATAACTGGTAATCTAACGGCACATGCTATACTTTTAGTTAGCTTTACATCATATCCAAGTCTAGTTCCATCTCTGTCTATACTGGTCAAAAGTATTTCGCCTGCCCCTAAGGCTTCAACGGTTTTAGCCCACTCTACAGCATCTAGGTTTGTGTTGTATGTGCCTGAGTACGTATATACAAGGTATTTATCGCCACTCCTCTTAGCGTCTATAGCTACAACAATACACTGTGAACCAAATTCTTCAGCACTTCTTGAAATTATTTTTGGATTATTTACTGCAGCTGTATTTATGCTTACTTTATCTGCTCCATATGATAGAACGTCAGCTACATCATTTAAATCTCTTATACCTCCTCCAACAGTCAAAGGTATTGATAACACACTTGCAGTATCTTTAACAACATTGAGTAAAGTCTTTCTATTCTCTATACTTGCAGTTATATCAAGAAACACTATCTCATCTGCACCTTCTTCTTCATATCTAGCAGCAAGCTCTACTGGATCACCTTTATCTTTCAAGTTCTGGAACTTTACACCCTTGACTACCCTTCCATTCTTTACATCTAGACAGGGAATTATTCTCTTAACAGTCATATTACTCCCTTTGTACTCCTGATACCGCTACCAATGATTCGTGTAGCATCATGTAGAGCTAGACCTAATCCCTTAAACACAGCCTCTATAATGTGGTGTATATTGTGACCTCTAATCTTTAGAACATGTATAGTTATCTTTGATCGGGTGGCCAATGTATCTATGAAGTGATTAACATTTTCAGTACTCATTCCACCTATAACTGTTTTCTCTAAATCTAGATCTATATAACTACCACCTCTTCCAGATATATCAACTGCTACAAGAATCAAGGCATCGTCCATTGGTACAACAACATGTGAATATCTCTTTATACCTGATTTATCTTCTATACATTTGGCCAAAGCTTCACCTATAGCTATGGCTGTATCTTCCACAATGTGGTGATCATCGTAAGGCTTTTTATCAACAGTTTTAATGGTTGCAGAGGAATTCATGTGTTTGAATAATGTTTCAAGCATATGGTTTAGAAACGGTATAGGTGTATCAATCCTGATCTCTCCCTCTGAGTCTATATCTATATAGACTTCTGTAAAAGTTTCTAGTGTCTCCCTTGAATATCTACACTGCCTAGTCATTTTTTACACCCCTAAGAAAGCCTCTGAAGAGAGCCATACCGACTATAGCGTAATCAAAACCCATAGAGTTCAGCAACAATATATCTTCGTATTTCGAGATACCTCCAGCATATTCTTTCAGCCCTTTAACCTTTGATACATATTTAGCTATATTACTATCTATTCCACTCATAGTTCCTTCAGTATCTATATAGGTAAACATTATACCTAGTAAAGGATATTGCGAAGCAATTTCTATTGCTTTATCAATTTCTATTGCCTTCTCGTTCCATCCAGAAACATACACGTATCCATCAGATCTGTAATCTAGTGTAAGAATGACTTTATCACCACCAACATTGTTGATTATATGGTTAAACTCACTTCTATTTCTAAAGAATAACGAAGATATTACGACAGCTGAAGCACCATATCCAAGAACTCTATAAACTTTAGTTAAACTTCTTATGCCACCTCCAACTTGAATCCAACTAAATCCTATAGACGATATATTGCTTATTAAATGACTATTATCTCCCACTCCTTCTGCAGCATCTAGATCTACTACATGTACTGCTTCATATCCATTGCTATACAGTTCTTCAGCAACTTTAATAGGATCGCCAATAACTATACCGGTACCCCTAACACCTTTAACACGTTTCACAGCCCTGCCATCACTTATATCTATGCTGGGCATAACCTTAATCAAGATATCACCTTTTCGATATCTAGTACAACTATATCTCTAGCTCCTTTAGATATAGATTTAGTTACTACAATAGGGATATCATCTTCATTAATTACCGTTATGACCTCCCAAGCATCAGCCTTACTTAATTTCGTTACAGCCGGAGCCAACATCGCTGGGAGAACGCTAAGCACATCATTGAGTCTATTGTTAGGAACATTCATGAAGACCATCTTCTTCCCTTTGGCGTTTATAACTCCCTGGACAAGTGTTACAATAAGCTTTATCATCTCAGCGTAACGACTATTTCGCCAGTTCTTACCAGCAATAAGTGTTGCATATGTCTGTAACACAGTATCTATAGGCTCTAGACCATGGATACGAAGTGTTGTACCACTACTAGCAACGTCTATAACTGCGTCAGCTGCACCTAGATATGGCATAACTTCTGTAGCTCCACTAACTCTTACTATTTTTGCCTTTAGATTCTGTTCTCTGATATATTTAGAAGCGATATTGTAGTACTTGGTTGCAATCCTTATACTTTTATCCCTAATCTGAGATGCATCTTGTATATTCCAGCTACTTGGTACGGCAAACACTATACTTGCTTCACCGAAATCGAGCTTCACTAGCTCTTCAACATCTGCTTCAGATTCCACAACATAGTCATGACCTGTTATGCCTAGTTCAGCTCCTCCACTTTCAACAATATATGGTATATCTTCTGTTCTTACTGCTACAAGCTCTACATCACTCCAATTAGTTGGAATGACTAAAGCTCTTTCATCAAACACTTTAGGCTTTATTCCTATTGCTTGAAGAAGTTTTAGCGATGGTTCTTGAAGTCTACCTTTATTAGGTATAGCTATCTTCATAACTCTCTACCTATAACGTATAATATCTTGCTACATAGCTCTGGTGGCGGTATTGTTAGTCTATATAGATCTTCACCAACTTTCTTAATGTATATACCATGTTTTCGCAGAATACTACTAAGATCTCTTTTATCTCTGATTAGTAGGAAATTCGTTAAAGATCTATAAACCTTCAGATTCAGGGTTTTGAATTTTTCATAGAGGTAGTTTCGTATCTCCTTTATATTATTCACCACCTTCTCCATATGCCACCTATTTTCTAATGCGCTTATACCTGCTACAAGTGATGGTGTAGGTATATCGAAGGTCGTGTGTATCGCTGATATCCTTTCTATAACATTTTTGTCTGCCACGATATAGCCAAGTCTGAAGCCGGCTAAACAGAAAGCTTTGCTAAGGCTTCTAACAACTATAATGTTTGGGTATCGATCTATATAGGGGACTACAGTATAACCTGCATATTCATGATATGCTTCATCGAACACAACATAACCATTAACATTCTTTGCTAAGGCTTCAACTACATTCTCTTTAGCGTGTACCACAGGACCACCAGTAGGATTATTAGGATCAACTATTACGGCTAGGTTTACATTTCTAGATTTCTCTATTAGAGCATCAGTATCTACTCTCCACCAATCACCATCTTCATAACTGTTAACAGTTACGCTTACTAATCCTCTTGCTTCTGCATATACCTTTATCATAGCGAATGTTGGATCTATGTATAGAACCTTGTTACCTTGGTTAACTAAGTTATAGAAAATAGATCTTAAGGCACCATCGCCTCCAACAAATGGATAGACATTGTCTTTATTAGTTTTGGTGTATTCAGCTAGAAGTTCTCTTAATCTATCAAAGAGGCTCTTATTTGGGTATAGATTACAGCTCTTTAGATATTTTGTAACAGCCTCTACTACAAAATCAGGTACATTGTATAAACATTCATTGAGATGCAACCTTATGGCTTCATTTGGAGGCTCTTCATACACATAGCGGATTTGTGTTGGTGCAATAAACATCCCCTTTCATTCAACCTTGTGTAGGGTTTTTAAGCTTAGTGTATTACATCATTTATACAAAAACCATAGAACTAAGGTATCTATATGCATAGCGATCATTCATGAATATATATAGCTTATTAACAAATTCACACTACATTATCTAGGTGCTGGGTGTTAGTTGTGTACATACCGAGGGATGAATTAATAGATGTTATAGTTCGTAATGGCATGGTTGAAGAATTCGCTTCTTGGATTAAGAAGAAACTTGGAGATGATGGAGATCCAATTTCTCTAGAAGATGTAGACTATGAATATCTGCTTCATTTCGCTCTAGAAAAAAAGCTGATAAATGTTGATGAGCTTCCAGAATACATTAAAGATTTAGAGAATATACAGTATCCTGATATCGATGACAAAGAGCTTGAAATGAGGAGGTTGCCCAGAAAGATCAGACGAAAAACATAGACTTATCTCTCTTTACTGCTTACATCATTAGTATAGATATTCTCTAATTCTTCCAAAATCTTTTTACCCCATCCCTCACCTAGAAGCTTTATCAGAAGCTCACGCTTCTCGATTATATCCTTAACGTTTCTTATACCATTATTAACGAGAATTCTAGCTCTGACTCTACCTATGTACTTGAGCTTGACTAAATCCAGAACATCCTCTCGGACTCCGTGTCTCACTCTATCAATTAGTACTTCAAGCTTATCGCTGTGTCTCTTTAATCTCGCAGTTCTCGTAATAATGTATGCTGAAAATACAAGCCATTCACCAGTTTCTTTGATAACTCCGAGATCACCAAGTTCTATACCATATCGCTCAACAATAACTCTCTCGGGAACCTCTTCTATCCAATCCCTTAATATCAATCCAATTATACATCCTCTAAACCAATTTACATTAGGGTCTTTTGCTCTATACTCTAGAGATTGTGGCGGAACCTCTCCCCTTATTTCAAGATCTGTTACAAGTTCTTCGAACCATTCATATGCCTGTTTAGCTATATGTACATCAGCAAAATCAGGAGTCATACCTATGAGCGAAAGATAGTATAGAGGAGGTACATCTTCTCTGTCTTTTAGTCCATCTATTATTATGAAACTTGAGACAGGGTCTATGTAGAGCCACGATGTTGCCATACCTAAGTTTGTAGGTGTGAATGTTACTTCTGTTCCGGTCTTTCGTGATCTAATCATTGCAAGCTCTTCTAGCATAGTTACTGTCTTTCTTAATTTTTCTTCTATGGTTATTGAATTCATATTTACTGCATTGAACGACATACTAAAAAACTTGACAAGATCCCCTAATGTTGTTGTTTCTCCTGACGATATTGAAGCGAGAACGTGTTTTCGCAAAGCATCATCATTCCATAGACTTGAACCTACAGCTTCTGGTGTACCCTCGATATATTTTTTGGCTTCAGATAGAGATGTCACGTCTTTACCTATCACAACTATACCGTAGGGATCATACTGAGGTCTTCCAGCACGACCCGAAAGCTGTTTGTATTCTAATATACTGATCCTCTTCATGTATTTCTCGCTAAAGTATCTGGTGTTTATGATCGCTACTCTAGCGGGCAGATTAACACCCATGGCTAATGTTGGTGTAGCAGCTAGATACCTTAGTAGTCTTTCTCTAAATGCCTTTTCTATGAATTGTCTAGCGTTAAACGATAAACCAGCGTGATGATAAGATGCTCCACAACGTATTAACGGATATAGTTTTTCGTACTCAAAATCATGGAGCTGATCTTTGAGTTTTTTTGCTAAAACATCTAGTTCTCGTAGTTCATAATCTGGTAGGGATTTGCACAATACGGGAGCATATGTATAAGCTAATTCTTCAACTGCTTTTCTAGAATATTTGAACTCTAACACATTAAAACCTTCACTAACAGCTTTTTGCAACCAGTAATTAGTTAAATCATCGACAGTTATAGTGGCTAGACCATAAGCTACTTCTCTAGGTATGAGCATGGTCCAAGTTTTTTCACCTCTATTCTTATAAGCTATAACCTCGTAAAGCTTCACAGGTCTCCAATCAGATTTAATGAGAATAGCATTAAGCCATTTAGCTATCTCATCAGGATTGCCTATAGTTGCCGATAAAGCCACTATCTGTATTCCTAGCATTTTAGCCCTCATGGCTATCATCTCAACTATATGTCCTCTACCAGCATCCCCAAGCATATGCATTTCATCTATGACTATGGTTCTTACATTATCAAACCATCTAGGTCTTTTCCTCATAATAGAGTCTAGACGTTCATAGGTAGTAACAATTAGGTCGAATCTACCTAAGTTCTCTATCTCTTCTTGAGTAACGATGTAATCTCCAACAGATATACCAACCTTTATACCATATCGTTCCCAAAATTTGAATTCACTATACTTTTCATAAGCTAGAGCTTTTAGTGGTGTTGTATAGATGCCTTTTCCATTTTTTGTAGCAGCAATTAGAGCTATTTCACCAATAAGAGTCTTACCGCTAGCAGTAGGTGCTACAATGACCATATTATTCATATCGAGAAGACCTTTTCTTAAAGCCTCGGCTTGTGGAGGTGTGAAACTCTTTATTCCTTTTTCTCTTAGTCCACTAGCTATAGGCTCAGGGATATCCATAAGCATCACTATGAGTGTCCTGAATATCCATATGTTATCTTAACTTGGTAACGTTATATACTGAGAGGTGTCCAAAAATATACATAACACGCTACTGTCTACGAATATACCTCAATCATAATGCTAAAGCTTTTATTGTTTATCAAACATAATCAACTATAAGGTGGTGGTATGGTTTTAGGACCTGTAGCTATTTCAGATAATGTCTATTGGATTGGTGTAGATGATGAAATTAAAGAGCTTTTTGAATCGCTTTGGCCTCTACCATTCGGTATATCGTATAATGCTTATGCGGTAATAGGTAGTGACGCTGCTGCACTTATTGATACAGTTGATGAGAGATATACGTATGAGTATCTAGGTAAGGTTAAAGAAGTTGTTAAAGATTTTGATAGAATTCGATACATAGTTATTAACCATTTAGAGCCAGATCACCATGGAGCTACACCCCATGTTCTAGACATTATGCCTCAAACAAAGGTTGTGACAACACCTATTGGTAGCAAGATTCTAAAATCTATCTATAGGATACCAGAAGGTAGAATACATGTTGTTAAAGATAGTGATAGAATTACCTTAGGCGGAAGGACCCTAAGGTTTATATACACTCCGTGGCTTCATTGGCCTGAAACTATGGTTACCTATATTGAAGAAGACAGGATACTGTTTTCATGTGATGCCTTTGGTAGTTATGGAGCTTTACGTACAGATATATTTGATGATGAACTTGATATGGATTTCTATCTAGAGGAAGCCAGAAGGTATTTCTCAAACATAGTTATCAAGTACGCTAAAAACGTTATAGAGGCTCTAGAGAAACTGAAAAACCTAGAAATAAAGGTTTTAGCTCCATCACACGGTCCTATATATAGATCTAACATTAATAGAATTATAGAACTTTATAGAAAGTGGTCTAAACCTGAGCTAGAGAAAGATAGAGCAGTCTTAGTCTATGGATCGATGTACGGAAGAAGTGAGACAATTGTTGAGAAAATATCTAGAGAATTAGGTAATGCAGGGATTAAGCTAATAGTTCATGATGTATCGTTATCTCATACATCCTATATATTGTCTGATGTTGTTGAAGCTTATGTTGTAATCGCTGTCTATCCGTCTTATGATTCAGGTATATTTCCATACATGGAGAATTTGATGTCTCTATTTCAGTTGAAACAGGCTGGTAAAGGAAGGAGTATAGCTATAGTCAATACGTATTCATGGACTCCAACAGCTAGATACGCAGTAGATTTAGCAACAAAAGCTGGGTTCAAGATTATAGAGCCTGTAGTTGAAACAAAATCTATTCCAGATCCAGATGAATTGAAAAAGCTAGAGACACTCGTACAGAATATTCTGAAAGAAATAAGAACATAATATTCATCGTAGGGTTCATGTCATATAGGTTTACTATAGACAAATCTACACAGTTAAAACCTTAAAACCTTTTCTGATGCAAATCTATTTTTGGCGAAATATCATGACTTCAGCAAAGATTAGATATATACAGAATATTTATGAGAAGAAATATGGAAGACTAGGTAGGATAGCGGGTAGATATGTAGGTGCGGGATATGGTGTCGAATTCAATCATCCTACACGATATGGACCAGTATCATTACTAGTGCGAGGAAGAGGATCTATAATGGCTATAGAGGTAGTTGAAAACAACGATAAGGTGGATATAGAGAAGATTAAGGTTTTTATCGAGAAAGCAAAACTGTTGAAAGCAAAACCTGTATTGATTCTGTATTCTACTGGTTCTAAGCTCAGTGATGATGTTAGGAAGCTCTGTATGGATAATGGTGTTAAAATACGTAGGATAAAGTTGTAGTACAGGTGTTTATCGAGTGCTAAATCTAGATAATATCAAAAGAGAGGTTATAGTATATGTTGCTAAACTCATGGCTATATCAGCATTAACAGCACCAAAAGCCAGAGGTTACGACAATATAGTGATAAAGATACTTGATGATGTAGAGGAGATAGAGTATCTAGCGAATAAGATGGAGGAATTATCATCAACATACGGAGATTTCTTTAAAAGAGATGCTCAAAGCATTAGGAAAAGCTTAGCAGTAATACTGATAGGGTGCAAAATCGTTGATATGGGTCTAAAAACTCCACAAAAATGGAACCTGGATGCCAATGTAGTGAACAGCTTGATAAATCTAGGTATAGCTATAGGTTCAGCAGTAAAGACAGCATCTATACATAATGTAGATAATAGAGTTATGTTTAGTGCTGGTATAGCGGCACAAGAGTTAGGGCTTATTGAAGGTGATATAGTGTATGCTATACCTCTAACAGCGTTAGCCAAGAATCCATATTTCGATAGAGTTTTTAAAACATAGTTAGCCGCTCACTTCCCTCTTAATGGCTCTCACTATGGCTACTACCCCTCCTAATGTTATAGGTAGTAAGCCTAAAGTTAAATAGAATTCGAATGAGTATTTATTATTTGATAGATAGTAAATCAGGACTATTATTTCGCATATTAGACCCCATATCAATATTGTTAAATAGGATTTATGAAGCTCTACTACACTCATAATACATTTACCTCATAAGTTCACCTTGCGTAGTAAATCTAAAAATCGACTTTTATCTCTATACACTGATTTTTATCTTCTTGATATAGTAGATTGATGCAAATAGAGATTTACGGTACTATATGATTAGGGTAATGAGGCTGATAAGTAGAGCTGCTATGGAGGGCATTAAGCTGTATTTCATGATCATTACTATACCTTGATCTATTCTTCTACGTCCAAAAGATGCTCGTAATAATGAGAGTGTATATAGAACGGCTACGTATTTGATTACGAGAAGTGTTATACCTGCTATACTTAGATGTCTGTATGGGTAGGGACCTCCTAGGAATAGATAGGTTATTAAAAGTGCTGAAAAAGCTAGCTTAATATCATGTAATAGATTGTAGAGAGCTAGAATACTACCTGAATATTCAGTTATATGTCCAGCTATAAGCTCTTGTTCAGCTTCTGGAATATCAAAAGGTTTCAATCCTAGTTTAGCTTGGGTAGCTATAATAATTGATAGTAGGGCTAAGAGCATGGATATGAATGCTAGAGGTGAGTTAAGCCACAATCTCCATGAATTTGCTGATATGCATAGGACTGAATATGTTGGTGAACAATTGGTTGATGTAAGTATAGCGGGAACAAGTATAGAGGAAAATATTGCTGGCTCTATAACTACTGTTAGAGCTATTAATCTTGACAATCCTGCTATAACGAAAGGATTGGGATACGCTAATACAGCTATGGCTAAGCCTATGAAGTGCCATACAGCATAGAGATATAATAGTACAATTATATCGTAAGGAGCTGAAAAACGTAGAGGTGATATAGGTAACATAAATACCGAAGCTACGATAGATGCTATAGCTATAGACATACCCACTTCTGCCAACATTAATGATGAGTAGCGCTGTTTCTTAACTTCCTTAACTAAGAGAAGCTTCAGGATGTCTGCTAAAGGCTGTAGAATCCCTATAGGTCCTGTATATGCAGGACCCATTCTATTCTGCATTCTAGCAACAACTTTTCTATAAAACCATTCACTAAATAGAGCTATAGCTACCATAAAAAGTAGTCCGGGAAACACCATCACTACAAATAGTATGTACAGATATTCATTGATCATGTCTCACACCTCTACATGAATAGATAAACAAGTATTGCAATCAATGCTATAAGCAGTAAAAAGCCTAACCAACTACTCATAAATCCATACCAATCGTTAAGTACACCAGTATGTATAGCATCTCTAAGATACTCAAATGCTTTCCTCCATGCACGTTTCACAATACCCCAGTACAGTGCTATGATGCTTGGAACTCTATATTTCAATACATCTTCATTTTCACCACCTATATACATCTCGCTACCTTCTGTAGAGATCTTTCCTCCTCTAAAAAGACCAATTACTATAGCTATAACGAGTGCTACAAATAGCATTAATCCTGAAACAACTATGCTCAGGGTTACAGGATCCAATATCCATGTCTGTACCATCATCTCCATTCACCTAGGCCATAATGTAACCATGTACTTAAGAAATGATTCAACGTAGTATACATATTCATGTGCTGATTTAGCGATATCCTCTAGATATTTGTTCAATCCTATTGGAAGCATCAGACCTAGCAATATAATCATTAATGCTAATATGAAGCTAGGTACTGAGAAGCTGTAACTTTCCTTTATGTTCTTTTCACTATTTATACCAAATGGTATGAGGAGTAGTTTTGCGTAACCCATAACACTTATAGCTGTAGCTACGACAATGAGAAGAGCTATTATTGGTTGTGAAACAGTTAATGCAGCTTGATATATCATGAATTTGCTGAAGAATCCTCCTAGAGGTGGTAAACCTATTAAATTAAGAACACCAATTACAATACTAAATCCGGCAAGTTTAGCGCTTCTACCTAGACCTGCCATATCATCGATGTTTCGACTACCAATAACGCTCTCTATAGCACCTATAGCCAAGAATAGTAATGAACTCGATATGACATAGTTAATCATATGGAATATAGAGGCAACAAGAGGTATTGTGGGTTCTGATGTAAATGCTGTTAAGCCTATGGCAATGTATATGAACCCTATATGACTCACAGAGCTATATCCTAAAAGTCGTTTTGAATCCTTCTGTAATGTCATCATAATGCTTCCAACTATCGAAGCAATGATTCCTAATATCAATAGGATGTAAAGTACTATATTTCTCACATTGTTTTCAGCTAAAATAGAGTCTGGTCCAAATATTGTAAAGAGGTAACGAATAACGACGTATATAGAAACCATTTCTGCTATAGGAAGAATAGCTGAAACTGGTGTAGGTGCTTCACTTATAGCATCTGGTAACCAGAAATGGTTAGGGAATAAAGCAGATTCCAAAGTGAAGACCCAGATTATTAGTGCTATAGCTATGGGTGTGATAATGTATATATCGGAGTAATAGCTACTACTAAGCATATCGATAGAATACATTTTAAGTATATCAAGTATGATTGGTCTAGCCTTTGTGGCTAAATCAGCCATGTTTAACGTTTGGTAGCCACTATATATTAGTATTGTCGAGAAGAAGTAGATGATAAGCGCAATTATACTGACAAGTGAATACTTTATTGATGCTTCAATAGCTTCTGATCTAGTTCTATGAAAAGCTATTAGAACATATAGGGATATACACATAACCTCCATCATTACGAAAAGATTGAATATATCACCAGTATACAGAGCCCCTATAGCGCCTGCTGTAAACCCTATTAGAGCTGTGTACATATATGAAAGAGTTGAAGATTTTTTGTATCTACTTAGGTAACTCTTTGTTGATATTGCTGAAAGTAATATTATTAATGTAGCCAGTAGCGCTAATGATGCATTAAGCTTATCTATAGTATAAGCTATGCCTATAGGTGGAGGCCATCCACCAAAAGGATAGATAGCTACAGTATTTCTAGAAAATATGTTGTAGGCTACTAGACACGTCATTACTAATGTTATCATTGTTATAACTATGATGTATATCGTGAAAAACTTTTTATTCTTTATAAAGAGACCTAAAAACGGGGTCACAAAAGCCAGAGATATAAGTAGAGGTGGAACTATACCATAGATGGTATCGAACAACGAAATCATGGGTATCACCTAATCGAAAACCTTTTTAGCAAATTTTTCAAAAACTTGTGATATCTGTTTCCATGCTTCATCAGGTTCTATAGTCTTTACATCGATCCAATGTATATAGAGATAACCCTTCTCTTTATCTACATCTACAACTACTGTCCCAGGTGTATTAGTTATCGAATTTGCTACAGCCGTTAATGCATAATCTGTTGAGACCTTTATCGGGACCTTTACTATTCCTGGATTTATAGGCATTTTTGGATGCACTATTCTCTTGATAACATCTATATGGGCTTTTACCTCATCTATAAAGAAGTAACGCAAAGTATATGCAACCAGCCATATCCATCTCCTAAGGTCCAGCATCTTTAATGGATTTGTTAACAACGTATTTGCTGTAATAACTCCTATAGGAATTGATACTGCTATACCTGTCAATATATCGTATAATGTGATTGATCCTGAGAAAACAATATATGTTACAAATGCTAGTAGTGTAGCTGGTACAGCTTTTAGCGCTCTCCTCATCTTTATCCCCTCAATTTAGCTATCTTCTTGACATTCGTTGTTCTGTATATACGATAGATCTGTATAGTCAAAAATATCAGGAATAGAGTTACAGCTAAGCCGATAACTATTGCAGTTAGTACAAGAGCCTGAGGTAAAGGATCTACAGCTTTTTGAACAAAAGTAGAGATATCTATAGAAGTTGGCGGTATCGTTGTTAGTATTGGTGGTAGCGGATTTGGTTCTACGTATCTAAATCCTATCAATATAACCATCAAGTTGATTGTATCACCGAATATAGTGAGAGCTATTATCTTCTTTATTAAGCTGGGTCTCGCAAAAACTCCATAGAGAGATATAGCTATATTCATTATCATTGATACGACAACTATATTGAATAAGAATTGTACTACTTCCATCATTCTTCACCCTCTAAAACAATAGTTTTGGCATAATCCTCTGGAACAGTTATCAGAATCAGTAATGCTATAAAACCAAAGGCAACAGCAAAGGTTTCTGCAGCGTTAAACAGTAGAAGTGTTCCTCCTAACACTATTGTATCACCTAGATATGATGGTATTCCATAGTCTGCATGAATCTTAGGTTGGTTTTGGAATATATAGGCAGTACCGTTTTGTGTTAAGGCTATAATGAGTACCAAGAACGTGGTCAAGGCTATTACACTAAGTCCTATACTTCTAAGAAGTACAGCTTTTTTAACAGGTATGCTTCTGAACATAAAATATGTAGAGAATGTGATTATAATAAGCATTGGGGCTACAGCTATTGTTGCTCCCCCTTGGAAGCCCCCACCAGGTGTTAAATGTCCATGAAGCGCTAATGAAGCACCAACAGCTATAATCATAACTGTTGCTATTCTAGTAATAGTCTTGACTATTACCGATAATCCTCCTCTATATTCTGTTTCTTCTTGTGGAAGTTTTTCGCTAAGACCTCTGAAGAGGGTGAGTGCTCCAACAATAGCTAAAAACATAACCGAGGTCTCGAATAGTGTATCTAGTCCTCTATAGTCCCATACAATAGCTGTAACAGCTTCTGGTGACATAGGGCTTATACGGTATTCCAAATTGAAGGTGGTATTGAGGAATATTTCTGCAAGAGATCTTACATTACGTGGAGGTAGATAGAGAGTTATGCCACCTAGTGCAAAAGCTGTAGCTAAAACTATGGTCAACACTATCAGTGTTAGTATTACCATTGCATGAATATATCTATTCATTTCTCTTCACCTTCAAAACGTTCAGTCTTCTTTATTAAAACGAGTATCAAGGCTGTATAGAGACCTACAGATACGGGAACATATGTCAAAAATATGTCTGGTGCCATGATTAGATAGAATAGCAATGCGTAGAAAGTGCTTTGAAGAGCTGAATATACAACAGCTTTCACTAAATCTCTTTCTATTATAGCTAGATAAACAGATACTACGGATAAAAGCGACGCTATAGCCATCAACATGTAATGCAGTATCACGATACTCATTACTTTAATTCACCTCTTTCTCTATCTTCTTCAAGTTTATCAACAGTTTTTGGATAAACCTCCGTGGCCTGAGATCTATGAGTAGCTCTGGCTATGGCATGAGAACCAGCAGGAGCTAGAAAAAGTAATAGAAGAGCTGTTACAATTGAGGTCCCGGCTATAACCCATCTATAGAAACCTAGGAATTCGGAGCCTATAGCTATTAGAGCTACACCTATTAAGGGTACAAATGCGCCTCCAATAGTTCCAACAGTTAATGCGTGTAGCCTTACATAGAAGTTAGGAAATCTTAGCAATCCTATAGCTCCTAATAGATCGCATATTGCTCCTATTACTACTAATATCTCTCCTATTATCACTAATACCCATTCAATCATATTTATTCACCCATTTCTTTTGCTTCAAGATATTTAGCTACATAGACATCTAAGGCATATGCCCAGAGCATGAGTATCATGGCACAGGATATAAGTGTAGGTGATTTGAAGAGTATGGATAGGACTGCTAAAAACACAGCTACATCATATGAAATGGCGTCTACAGCTATAACCATATCTGGTATCGTGGGACCCTTAAGAAGTCTTATAGTGTAGAGAATAATAGACACTATGAAGATTGGGACAACGAGACTCATAACCATTATAACATGTGTTTCGATGTCCATTATTTCACCTCAAGAGTTTTTAGTGTTAAATTCTCTGAAAATACCTCCTTTACTGATGATAACTGATGTACG
Source organism: Ignisphaera sp. (assembly GCA_038831005.1). Taxonomy (NCBI): domain Archaea; kingdom Thermoproteati; phylum Thermoproteota; class Thermoprotei; order Desulfurococcales; family Desulfurococcaceae; genus Ignisphaera; species Ignisphaera sp. The sequence goes on along the minus strand of JAWBKZ010000003.1, from coordinate 29,031 downwards.
GGTGTCGTTATATATGCATCTACTGGACACACTCTTACACATCGATAACAAAATACGCATGACATATAGTTTATAACGGGGTATAGTCCTCTAGGATTATGTTTGAGTTTTATGTCTTCAGATAGCTTTTTCATTTCTATGGCTTTAGATGGACACTCTATAGCACATATCGAGCATCCTATGCATTTATTTAGGTTAGCGTAATGCCGCCCTCTTAGATCTTTCTCTACAGCTATAGAGGCTTTTCGTGGATATTCTATTGTTGATGGTTTTGAGAAGAAACTCTTAATAACTTCTCTAACTATACTCATGCTCTCACCTTACTGGTTTGTGCTAAGTATCTTAATGGAACATTCTTTTCCGATCTATTCTTTAGGTCTACAATTATCGCTCTCTCCATACATGAAATACATGGGTCGTAGCTTACGAGTATTACAGGTATGTCAGCAATACTATGACCTATGTAACTGAAACCACTATTGATTATGTTTGTAGCTGATGGTGTTCTTATCTTAACCCTATAGGGGTTAGCCCCTCCTACGCTAGCTACATAGTATATTAGTTCTCCTCGCGGTGCCTCAACTCTAGCATATGATTCTCCTGAAGGAAATGTTCTCGGAAGTTTTCTTTCATCTACCACAGCTGGTCCTTGGGGAAGATGTTCAAGTACATATCTGCACATCTCTAGAGATTCTATAGCTTCATCCCATCTCACAAGCATTCTAGCTAGAGAATCTCCTTCAGATCTCACAACTATGGACCAAGGTATATCTCCATAAGCATCATACCTATCCTCTAACCTCACATCACTCTTGATACCGCTTCCTCTGAGTATAGGTCCTAAAAGTGAATTGTTAAGAACCTCAGAGGATTTAAGTTTTCCCACTTCAGTTAATCTACTGGAGATTGAGGAGTCTTCTTCAAATAGTTTTCTATAGTATTTTATACGAGGCTCTAATTTATTCAGTAGATCCAATATCTTGTCCTTCTTCACATCGTCAATATCTCTTCTGACACCTCCAAACATATGTATGTCTGACTGAACTCTATGGCCTAGGACAATCTCTTTTGCTTTCATTACGAGTTCTCTATCTCTCATTATATACATGAATAATGTATCGAAACCTATTATCTCAGCCATTATGGCATTAATAAGCATATGGCTGTGTATTCTCTCTAGCTCCATAACCAGTACTCTTAGATACTTGGCCCGGGGTGGAGGCTCTATATCAGCTAGATATTCAACGGCACGTGTGTAGCAGTTCTCATGGACACCATTACATATTCCGCAAACTCTGGAGGCAATAAATTTGTCTTTGTAAAAAGAGTTCTTTTCCATGAGCTTCTCTATTCCTCTATGGTTATATCCAGTATTAATCTCTACATGAACTACCTCCTCTCCATCGGCATATAATTTAAGCATTACTGGCTCATGAAGAGCCGGATGCTGAGGTCCTATAGGTACGTCAAGAGTGATGGGTATCTTTATTAATGTCGTTGTCTCCTTCTCTATGTCAGAAACCATAAAGAATTACACCTGTACGTCTTTTCGAAGTGGATAAATATTTTGCGAAACAACATCAGCAGGTACAAAGAATCCACGCCTAAGGTAGTTATTGCCTATAAATTCTATACCTAGTAAATCATAGATTTCTGCTTCAGCTCCATATGCGCCAGGGCATATATCTAGTATAGTATCTATTTTAGGCTCATTTCTAGAGATATAGGTTTTTATCACTATTGTTTTACCTAGGGGAACTATATGGATGAAATAGTTAAGTTCGAATAGATTTTCCTTTATTTTATCAACACCTACTATTGTGGCTAGATACAAGTCTTCTTTATAAATATTCTTCAAGTTCTTCATAACTTCCCTAATGTTTTTAGCATCAACTGTGTAAACATCTCTATTTGGTTTCATAACATCTTTCTTAATAGTGTAAGGCTTTAGAATACTATCTAGGTCTTCAGCTCTGCTCAACTCTATCTACCTCTGCAGTTTTTTCTCTGCCAAGAAGCATGAGGAGTGCTCTAAGTATTTCATCGGGTCTAGGAGGACATCCAGGAACATACGCATGTACAGGAACAACCTTATTAGCTCCACCAGCTATACTGTAGCTTCCCTTAAAAACTCCTCCATTGTAGGCACAAGCACCTACAGCAACAACATATTTAGCATTTGGCATTTGGTCATAGAGTCTCTTCAGTCTTTCTGCAACCTTTTTAGTAACAACACCAGTAACTATAAGGATATCTCCATGTCTAACAGAAGGAGCAAGCTTTATTCCATATCTCTCAGGATCATAAAGAGGGGTTATAGCAGCTAGAACCTCTATATCACATCCGTTACAGGCACCAGTATTGAAATGGACAAGCCATGGTGAATACTTGAGAACACATACCTTGTCCATAAACATAACCTGACAAAGGTTTAAGGTGGGGTCTGGTTAAAAACTTTTGTTGACAATTCTTACTAGTAAGAGAGAACGTGTTTCATCAAAAAGATACCTAGATCTAGATAATGTATGGAGATTAAGAAGCAATAATAGTGGATACCAGAATAACGGTGTGGTGTATATCGTATGTCGTTTACGAACATCATCAAATATGCTGAGAAACTTGCTCTTGGAATAGCTCTAGAAGCTTCAGCATTCCCTAAACCGGGTAACGTTCATAGACTGAGAGATTTTGATGATACTATTTATGAGGACTTCATAGCTACGGCCATAGAGTCTGTGTATCCTCTTTACAGAGGTATTAGGAGAGGCTACAGATATGGCAGGAGCTTAGATAGACTACGAATCATATATGGAGACATAATACTAGATATGGTCGGTATTTCTAAAGTTATTAGTGGTGGCGGTAATACATGTCTTGGTACAGCCTTACTATTGTCTCCTCTATCGGTTGCCTTAGGTAGAAACCTTATACTATATGGCGAGATAAATATTGATGATCTATTGAGCGATGCTTGTGCATGCTTTAAAAAATATTCAACAGTATTAGATGCCATATATTTCTATAGAGCTATAAGAATCGCTAGACCTAGCTATATAAAGAAATCTGATGTTACTGGAGAGTTTCCAAGTGTGTGGAGCAAAAAGTATAGACAAGAATTGATTGAAAAGAATCTTAGGCTGTGGAATCTCATCGAGTATAGTAGTTCTTATGATATTGTAGCAAGAGAGATTGTAGAGTGCTATCCCAGATCCTACACACTTTCAAAATACATACTTGCCCGTCTTAAAAATCATGGAATATGGAATAGAGCTATTGTAGAGACATATCTATATCAACTATCTAGTGAACTAGATACACTTGTTGTAAGAAAAAATGGGTATGAAGTAGCTCAAAGAGTAAAAGAAGAGGCAAAAGAGGTTATGAAGTTGTGTAAAGAATCGTGGACTAGATGTCTCGAAAAATTAAAGGCATTTGACGATAAATTAGCTTCAGCTAGAGTGAATCCGGGATCTACAGCAGATATCGTAGCAGTAGCAATATCAATATATTCTCTATATAAGAACCAGAGCTTGTTCAGAGTTACTTAGGTTTAGTCACATACACAAAATTTATTAAATTATATCACCAGATAAGGCTCATAGGTGATTATATGGAGCTCAAGAACTTTAGACTCAGATACGCAGAAACAACGCTATACTTTGGTCTAGACGCTGTACAGAATATCAAGGACTATCTATCCAAATTTGAAAGAGCTGTAATTGTTTCAGGTAGAGCTTCAGCTAAACTCTCAGGAGCTCTCAACGATATCGAGAACATTCTCAGAGATCTAGGAATCAAGTATACTGTTTACGACAATGTTTCACCAAATCCCTGGGCAAATCAAGCTGAAGATCTTGCGAAAACCATATGGTTTGAGGGAGCTGAGGCTGTTATAGCTATCGGTGGTGGAAGCCCAATAGATACTGCTAAGATCGGATTGACTATTGCGGTAAATGGTGGTAAGGTTAAGGATTATATCGATGGTGTGAAAAAGGTTAAGAGATCTCTACCTTTAATAGCTATAAATACAACTCATGGAACTGGTACCGAAGTTGATAGATACGCTGTTATAACATTAGATGATGTGAAGGAAAAGCACGGTCTAAGCATTAAATATCCTAATGTATCTGTCGATGATCCTAAGTACACATTAACACTGGATAGAAGACAGACATTGTACACATCTCTAGATGCCTTCTATCATGTTTATGAATCCGCTACATCACTTGCATCAAATATCTTCATAGAGATGCTTAGTGAAGAGGCAGTTAAAGTCATATCAGAAGTCCTTCCACAACTTGTCAACGACCTTAAGAATATTGAACTGAGGTACAAAATGATGTATGCAGCAATGATTGCTGGAATAGCCATTGATATGGGCTCTACACATATTATTCACGGAATTGAACACACATTAAGTGGATTAGAACCGAAATTAGCTCACGCATGTGGTTTAGCTCTATTAGGACCTAGAGCAGTATATTATACACATAGAGTTAGACCAGAGCAATCAGCTAAACTACTTAGACACATAAATCCATCTATAAAACCTTCACCTGAATATGCAGAAGAGGCCTCAAGAGCAGTATTCAAGTTTCAAGAGGAAGTAGGGTTCAAGGAACGTTTAGGAGATTATAGCTTTACTGAAAAAGAATTAAAAATCATAGCTGAATTAGCTCTCGCAAGACTTAACTACATGTTCAGCAACACGCCCTTTGTCGTAACAGAGGACATTATGATAGACATTGTTCGTAGTGCTCTATAGCTACTTAATATATTTGACAATAAAGATGTACGTCACATCTATAGAGAATTAGAGAATCTAATATCTCTTGTAAGATCCTCTTTACGTCTAAAACTATAAGTTATAAATATGTATTGGTCAATTAAATCATCATGTACATCTTTATCAAAGCTTATAGCTGGATACACTATATATTTAAAGTTAAGATATAGTTTATAAATACTCTATATAGAATTGATTTGTGCTAGGTGATCTAGGATGATTAGAGAAATCAAAGAAGAAAGCAAGATTGAAATGTTAAAGAGGATCAGCGCACATAGTCACATAAGGGGGCTCGGTCTTGATGAAAAAAGTGAACCAATATTTGTTGCAGATGGACTTGTGGGTCAGTTAGAAGCTAGACGTGCAGCAGGAATAATTGTTAAGATGATTAAGGAAGGTAAACTCGCAGGTAGAGGAATACTTTTTGTGGGTCCACCTGGTGTAGGTAAAACAGCTTTAGCAATAGGTATAGCTAGAGAACTTGGCGAAGACACACCTTTCGTAATGATCAATGGATCTGAGCTATATTCTACAGAACTAAAGAAGACTGAAATACTTATGAGAGCTGTTAGAAGAGCTATAGGGCTTAGATATAAAGAGATTAGAAGAGTCTATGAGGGTGTTGTTAAAGAACTGAAGTTCTCTTTAGCTTCACATCCATTTAATCCCTATGCAAAAATACCAAGAGCAGCAAGAATAACATTATCTACAAAAGATGAAGAAAAGACTATAGAGGTAGATCAAAGTATAGCTATGCAGTTAGCTCAACTCGGTATAAGGAGAGGAGACCTTATAAGCATTGATAGTGACACTGGTGAAGTCTTCAAACTTGGGCGTGTGAAAGGTATTGAAAAAGCTCGTTATTTTGATGTCGAGACCTACGAAGTTTATGAAGATATGCCCAAAGGTAAGATATTTAAAGAGAAAGAGATTATTAGAACAATAACTCTTCATGATATAGATGAAGCTTATCTAGCTCAAAGAAGGGCTGCATCGATAATAAGTCTGTTTGTAGAAGAGAAAGAGATAGACCCCGAGATAAGGAAGGCTTCAAATGAAACTGTGAGAAAACTTCTATCTGAAAACAAGGCATCGTTGGTTCCAGGGGTATTGTTCATAGATGATGTACATATGCTCGATATAGAGGCATTTAGTTTCTTATCAAGAGTTATGGAGAGCGAGTTCTCACCTATAATAATAATGGCGACAAACAGAGGTACAACCAAGATACGTGGAACAGATATAGAGTCTCCTCATGGTATACCATTAGATGTCCTTGACAGACTTCTGATAATACCCTTCAGACCTTATACAGAGAATGAGATTAAAGAGATAATAAAGATTAGAGCTAGTGAAGAAGAGATAGAACTGTCATCAGAAGCTATAGACTATCTAGTTAAGATTGCAGGTGACAGAGGCTTAAGATATGCTGTACAGTTAATGCATCCTGCAAAAATAATAGCTGAACGAAAAGGGAGATCAGAGGTTAGATCTGAAGATATTGAGGAAGCAACCAAACTCTTTATAGATATTTCACAAAGTATAGCATTAGCAAAGTCATGGGAATCAAAGCTCTTAAAATAGAAATCGGTATTGAGCTGAACGAATTTGACAGACTCTATAGATATATTCTCACTCGAAAACTACATACATTTTATCAAAGATCTCGATACAGCTCCAAACAAATCATTTACTGAAGAAGAACTTTCTGGGCTATGGAATCTAGACCCATATAGAACTAAGACAATGATAAGAAAGCTACGTAAAGCTGGATTCATAAGGAGAACAAGAAGTGGAAGATATAAAATAACATTTGCAGGACTTATACTTGTACGTGTATACAAAAGAGCTAAAAAAGAGCAAAAACCTAGTAGCAGATAAGCTAGCGCCTTCCAGAATATATCGAAGAATGATGATCACGGCTGTAACTGACCTAATGATGAAGGCTTGTGTTTCTGATGAACAAAATGATCACTAGTAGCTCTAGCTGTAACATCTAGGTACGAATTTAGCTCGCTAGAATTATCATCTATCTCCTTTTCTCTATGTAGCAATCAAGGTTATACTGCTTTAGTCGTGTCTAATAGTTACGTAATATGGTTACAGAGCTTCATTTACGATATTAGATAATCATTAACGACACTAGGTTTGAGCACATTTTGGCTCACGTATTTTCATATTCATTTTTCGTTAGGTTTATGTAGTTTTATAAGTCTATTTTTTAATCTATTTCTTATTTCTACCAGATCTATATCAGCACAGTTTCTCCCCTGAACAATCTCATTAAATATCTCTTCCTCGATATCGTATTCTGTTACTATTCCCAACTTATTGAGTATCCACTTCGCTTCATTAAAGCTATCAGTATCGTATATATACCGAGCAACAGTATCTCTAGCTACAGTAACTGCATCCAGTAGAAATACCGCTAGATTCATGATGGATAGTCGTACTTCTCTACTTCCATTTCTAATCACAATGTTATCCAGATCTGTGCTAAGTACTGTTAGTGGTATTGTACTTGCTTCTGATATCACTTCAATAAGTATGTTTCTCAATACTTCAAGATCCTTTCGAGAAAGTATATAGCCTCCTAAATAACCGTTTAATCGAGCTATTCTGCGTAGTCTTTTCTCTATATAGTTCAGAGATAGTTCTCCATCAGCTCCAGGACAAACTACAGCCAAGTAAGATCCCTTGATGTGTGCTAACGCTGCTACAGATATACCATCAGCTAAAGGACTCCAAAGTTCATCTTCAAAACCTTCAGCTAACGAATCTCCTCCAACATCGACACCGATAACAGCCTCAATTCCATGGCTATTCATGTAGTTTTCTATAGCTCTAGCCAAACCTTTAGCACCTTTGCTTAGTTCAAAAACAATAACGTTTCTCTTCAGAAATTTTGATACATTAGCTGGTTGAGGTATAACGACTCTACCACCTCTTATAGCAAAGGTGTTAGCATTTACAATAGCATAATCTTCAGTCTTTTTTACAGTATTAAATAGTTCATCTATTGATATAGGTCCTGGAACAGGATCTACTGAATAGCGTTCCCAGATGATAGACCCAACAATAGCTTGCTTTCCACACCTTTCATAGGATAGAGCTAGAGTTGACGCTAGAGCAACATCTCCTCCACCACCAATAGCTAGAAACAGTACCTTGTTATAACCATTTATATGAAGACATGTATCAATCAAGTTCTCAGCCTAGCTTAGATCATCACTATATTCTTCAGTTCGTGGTCCCTTCAGCATTTATTTCTCCAGTTCCAATTTGAATAAAAATTTAGATAAGTTTTTAGTAAACAATTAACAATATGTAATCTGTATGCAATAAAATTACGGTCTAGTAAGTAGAGGATGTAGTTATGAGTAACTTGAGTATAGTCGACATAATATATAAATGGAGAATAACTGAAAACATGAAAAGAATTGGGAAAAAGCTTGATAACGAGCTCTATGTAACAGACCTTGTTTATTGTCCAATGAAATATATGTATCAAAAAATCTATAGGGAACTAGCAATATCTTCAGCAGTAAATCCTACATCAATTTTGGGTGAATTTTCGCATTATGGAGTAGAAAAGTTTCTAATAGAAACGTTAGGTCACGATAACGTAAAGACAGAAGTAGAATATGAAAAGAGCATAGATGTAGATGGCATTACGTATATAATTAGTGGACGTATTGATGTAATAGTGGGCGACTATATTGTCGAGATAAAGACTAGTAGATTCGATATATCTATTCCACAAAATCATCATGTACTTCAAACACGGATATATCTATGGTTAACAGGTTTCAAAAAAGCTCTCCTTCTGTATATAACATCTAGTAGAGTTGCAGAATATGTTGTAGATAAACCCGTTACAGAAGGAGAAGTTTCAGATTTAATTAGAAGTACACTTTCTGGTTCTCCAGCCCCCAGATATCTATGGGAATGTTCTTACTGTACATTTGCAATTCTTTGTCCGAATAAAAAACATATGAGTAACCCTAATGAACAGTAAAAGGTATTATGACCGTAGTGCTTATAAACCGGAGAACATTCTAGCGATAGATTGTTAGCATGATGGGTTAAAACGGGATGGTAGATAAAGGAGATAGTCAAAATATAGAGCATAATAATGAGGGTATGGATAGAGTCATAGGAAAGCATGTCTATGGCAATCTGTATGATGTAGATATAGAGATAGCGGGAAACGAAGAAAAACTGAGAGAAGTAGTTATAGAGGCAGCAAAAATAGCTAACATGACTTTATACGATATAAAGTCGTGGAGTTTTGGTGGTAGAAAAGGTGGAGTTTCTGTTATAGCGCTTATTGTTGAAAGCCATATAGCTGTACACACATGGCTCGAATATGGTTATGCAACAGTAGATGTATACACATGTGGAGAAAAGAGTGACCCTTGGAAAGCATTTGAATATATAGTGAAGTGTTTGAATCCAAAATACTTTACAGTTAATTATGCAGATAGAAGTAGTTTCTCAAGAGTACGAAACTAGTTTACTAACTTCATCAATTTTATTTTTTCTATCCATACTATATTTTTGTCGTAGCACTAAGTAGAAACACATCAATTCAATTTAACTAACTATAACATTGCATCATATGCGAAGTAATGAATTTCATAAAGGTATATAGATTATTTCGTTTAAAACCTAAAATGTCGACTATATTTACGCAATAGGTGAAACGCTATGCTGAATAAACTCATGGTATATGTAGTGCTTACACTAATTGTGGCTATAGCCGTATACACATATTACGATCTTGCATCGTTTCTAGAGAAAAAAGAGCTATCAACATTCCCTAGCGCTAAAGGTTATGTATCTGATGAAGTATGGTACGTCAATTCTGCTCGAAATATATTGCATGAAATATTCAATTTAGCACCATATACATCCCCTCCTCGAGCATCAATCATATTTACCTCAAAAGAAGGTTTATTAAGAGCGGAATCACTTGCAAATCTTTATAACATAAAGATAATTGCTGGTGCTAATGTCTTTAGTAAATTAAACACACTATATGTGGAAGCCCAATCTATTGAAACAATAGCCAATTTTGCTAGAAATGTAAATGCAAGTGATGTAGTCTATGGATGGATTATAGGTGATCACGAAAACATAAATAACTACCTTAATCTCGAGCATCCACCAACAGTCAAGTACATCATAGCTTTATTCATATACGTGTTTGGTGACAAGCCTCTCATCTGGAGGATTCCATCAATAATAATGGGTGTATTAACTGTTATATCTACATTCCTACTAGTTTATGAATTGACGAAATCCCAAGAGCTAGGTCTTATAGCAGCTACAGTTGTAGCAGTAGATCCCCTTATTAAGGTTATGTCTGTAGTAGCATTACTAGACATATATGTAGCTGCTTTCACGACATTAACATTATATGTTGCTGCTAAAGGCAGGTTTAAGGAAGCGGCGTTACTCTTGGGTTTTGCATCTACGTTTAAGTTTACAGCAGTTATTGTAGCTATACCTCTAGTATTTATGTATCTAAATCACGTGTTTAAGAAGGGTTTCAAAGTACCTGATGTGATAACCAGTGCAACTTATTTTGTGATATTGATGGTTTTATCCTTTATATTCTTTCAATTACTTGTATCTATACCATTCATCCTTAAGATAGGATTGAATGAATGGCTTAAGCAAGGGATCTTTGGTGCAATATCGTGGCATCTATCTGCCAAATGCATTGACCCCGCTAAATGTCCTCCTTATTCAGCTCCTTGGGAATGGTTCTTTGGAATCAATTCTTTTGTACTATACCTTTCTCCAAACATATATGCACAAGGATTTGTACCAGCGTACACCATAAGCTTCGTCCTCATGTGGTTTGCTTTACCGAGTATGGTAAATGATAGAATGTCTAGAAAAGCATGGTACATGATATTCGGTATCTTCTTAGGTTATCTAATCATATGGTTGCTAGGGAGTAGAACACAATACAGTTTCTATGCAGTTCAGCTAACACCATTAATATATAGCTATCTGATTATTCAGCTATATGAATATCTAAATAGAGAAAGAATCATCGAAACATTAAGTCTTTGGAGAAAACTGGTCTTGGCTTTGGTAAAAGCAATCCTTAGTATGTTTAGGTGAATAATTATTTCAACTATGTATAGAAGAATAACTAATAGCTTGGTGAAATTAATTGAAGTACTAAGAAATATAGGGATGGAAAGTACGGCACAACGTCTCGAAAAATCTATATATAATCTTAGAGAAATAGAGAAAGTAACTATATTCAGTAGAAAGTACGTGGATATGTTTAACGGATTCTACGACATGGTATCGCATATTAGTGAAAAAATACATAATCAAAAAGAAAGTAAAGAAGTAGTCAAGAATGAACTAGAAAACCTTATTAACAATATAGATAATGTTGTCAACAATATCTGCTCTAAATATATAAGAACCAAATTTACTGTAATATTATTAACAACATTATACGTTATTGCATCTATATCGGCAACAGCATCAATTGCGGCTACAGAAAGCACATTAATATTAGTAAATATGATCCTATGGCTAAATATAGCTGTAGTGGCTTTACTTCTACTCGACATACAATCATCATTATTCTTCGTTACTGCTCTTCCTCTAGTTTCCATGATAGCAACATTCACAAATACAGGTTTGGGAGTCGATAAGATGCGTTATGCATTAATACTACACATAGTTGCATCAATTATTGCATTACTATTCTTGTCGCAGAATATCGATAACTATAAGAAGTTGATGTTAACTATATTTAATTTAGAGAAAAAGCTGCACCATCTTGCAGAATCGATATATGAGTTATTTAGTAAGAAACAGGTAAAAACGGTTGATCTAGAAAAGTATTTAAACATATACAGCGATAAAGCTTATGAACTTATCAGATATATAAACGATATGCAAAAACTATCCTAATCTGAAGAAGGTGATAGAAAATTGTCTCCTGAAAAAACAGTAGGAACCCAACAAAAAACAAAGGAACTAAAAATATTTTCAACACAGATAATAACATTAGATCAGATAAAAAAGGACAAAAGGAAGCTACTACTACTCAACATCATAAAGAACTATAATGAGGTAAGTGAAAAAGGCTTGGCCTATCTCATAACGTTACTTAAGGATGAAAAAGGATTTAATATAAATTACACCACAGTCAAATTAGGTAATAGGGCAATAGTTAGAGAATTGCAAGACGATATTAAGGCACTACTGTACACAGGTCTTGTTGAAGTTAACCCAAAGAATAAGAAGCTTAGACTTACAAGCAATGGTCAAGAGTTTCTAGAATCAACAAGTAAAGAAGTAGAGAGTTTTAATGATGTTTTACAAGCAGCAGAAGAGTTGAAGACAAGGGTTCAGCTTGTTGATGAAGAGGTATCGCTAATAGCTACAGGCAGAAGATAAAATAGAAGGCAAATAACACCAAGTGTTTAGATTTATATACCGATTATCAAAAATATTCCACTACTATATTCTAACTCGTTTTACTTTACTGCTATATGGATAATGTTACTCTTTCTCTATTCTCTCTCCTTCTAGAACCTTCACCGAAGATTTCAACAAGCATAGGATTGATTTTGCCTTCTTTCTCAAGCTTCATCAAATAATCTCGTACACCACTAGTGTGCTTTACATCAAGATCGAGAAGTTGCTGAAGCAGGTTGTATGTGGACTCCCACACAGATTCTAGTTCTTCTTTTGGCATATTGCTTATTATGAAGGGGTCCTGGAGCCAGTTATCAAAAGCTTTTACTGTTCTTAGTATGTGTTGAAAAGCCATTCTTGTGTAGAGTATTAGCTCAAGTCTATCTCCATTCTTTACATTACTATATATGCCATCAAACCATTCCTTTACTTTCTTTTGCATTTCTACCCAACGAGTTAAACTCTCATATAATGAAGACATGTTTCAGCACTATACCTCATTATACTTTATACGGATTTTAACTTAATATGAGGGTATTTCTCTACTTAGTCTAGTTTGAATGGTTTGCCTTGTTTTCTTATTTCTTCAGGAACTTTATCTCTGTACATGGATAGAAACTTTAGATCTTCTTCAGATTTTCTGTAGTTATCTGGAAGAATTCTCGGTATTTCATCTATTACTGGATACCATCTCAGGCATGAACTACAATACAGTACACCATCCTTAATTTCAATCTTTATACACTCATCACAACTGTACTCCGTTAAATCCTTTATATAAGCATTTTTATAACCACAGTATAGATCGCAAAGAGGTTTAGATACTTGTGGTGGTAGAAATCTTTTTTCATAGATAGAGCTTTCAAAAACAAAAAGCTTCAATGGAAAGCCACCATCTTTGCAATAAGGACATGCAATATAGTTCAGCAGTCGGTACTTCAGTTTGTGTCACCACGAGACTTCTGTATAATAGATACTAATTCAGTTAAAACTCTTTCAGCTACATCTTTGTCCCACGACTCAACAGTTATCCTTATGAGAGGCTCTGTTCCACTTGGTCTCACAAGAAATGCATAGCTGTTGCTCACAACCTTTATACCGTCTATTTCGATACGGTTATAATTAGTGAAACTATTTCTAAGAGTTTCAACTATCTTGAAAACCTCTTCCTTACTTGATATAGGTATCTTTGTCCTTATTATAACAGGATTTTCAACTTCATTAATAAATTGAGACAGAGATCTGGTTCCAGTACTTATCATTTCAGTGACAAGAGCCGCTGTCATGGATCCATCTCTAACTAATTGATGGGGAATATATGCAAATCCACCGTTATCTTCAAAACCCGAGAGAGCACCATCCAGTTCCTTTATCTTTCTAGCTATATTGAGGAATCCTACTTTAGTCCATATAGTATCGATACCTCTTGACACAATGTTTTTCTGAATCAAGAAGTGGCTTGTGGATATCGCTGTTACAATTCTTTTAGGAAGCTCAGGATTCTTTCTAGCTACATAGTTTGTGAGTATAACGGCGAATATGTCGCCAGCTACGAAATTACCTTTCTCGTCAATAAACACAGCTCTATCTCCATCACCATCATGAGCAACACCAAAATCAGCACCAATACTTCTGACTATCTCCATAAAGTCTCTCAATGATTCTGGTGTAGGTTCGTAAGCTCTATACGGAATACCAATATCACAGTTTACTGAAAGCACCTTAGCGCCTAGTTCCTTCAGTATGCGTGGAGTTGTTAAAGCTGAAACACTATTTGCACAATCTACAACTATTTTAGGTTTTCTACGCTGTATAACTTCACTATCTATATGTTTTTTTACAGCCTCTATATAGTGGATCAACGCTGTATCGAATTTCTCTACAGATTTGATGTTATACCACGAAACTCTCCTGAACTTATTCGAGAAAAATATTTCTTCGATTTGTTTATCGACCTCTGGTGGAGCTTCTATACCGTCGCTAAGAACGACCTTTATACCAACCCATTCGGGAGGATTATGGCTAGCTGTAACCATTATCCCGTAATCAAATCCTAGATCTCTAACACATAGCTGTAAGGCAGGTGTAGGAAGTAGACCAGCATCATAAACTTTCGATCCACTAGAGGCTAGAGCACTAATCACAGCTCCATAGATGGCCGGATTTCCTACTCTCCCATCCATACCCACTAAAGCTCTAGAACCTGAAGGAAAATAGCTTGCAATAGCGTATGTCAACCTTAGTACAAATTCTATCGACTCTTTATCCACAATCCATCTAACACCATCCGTACCAAACAGTTTGCGTTCAATATCCATACCAGACACCATCTTTAGTCCTTAGGTTTTAGAGTAAAAATATATTTCCATTAATCACAACGTAACTGTGATAGCTTTTACAAGTTTTTTGATAATCCTTATTTTCTTGTCTTAAATAGGATCTAGTGGTGTGTAGCTGACAATGTCAAGGGTATCAATATGGTTAGATATACTAACTCCAAAACAAGCATTACTACTTGGTACACTATCAATCAGATTAAATAAGCATGGTTTTAATACTATTGTAACTACACGGAGCTATGATTACACAGAAGCAGTTCTCAAGAACCTTGGGATAAGCTTTACTTCTATTGGAGGATATGGAGAAGATAGGTATGAGAAGCTTATTAAAGAAATTGAAAGAATGCATGAGTTACTGAATATTGTTAACAATAGATTTGATTTAACTATATCGTATCCAAACCCCTTAGCAGCTAGAATTGCTTTCGGTTTAGGTAAACCATACATAGTGTTAACAGATAGCCCACATAGCGAGATACCCTCAAGACTTTCTCTACCTCTAGCAGATTATGTTGTATTTTCTAGCTGTATACCTCGTGAAACCATAGAAGCCTATGTATATAAGAATAAATCGAAGCTTATTCAATACAATGGTGTAGATGAAGTCGAATGGCTCAAGGATCTTACACCAGATACATACTACGTAAGGCTCTGGGAACTTGAACCATATAGTTACGCTATTGTTAGACCTCCAGAGATTAAGGCATCGTATTATAGGTATAGTGATGCAGTAGAACTCTTCAGAAACATTATCAAGAAATTGCTCGAGAATGATCTAACGATAGTGTATCTACCTAGGTATAGAGAAGATTCTGTACTTAAATCAATTGGACATGACAAGAGAATAATTATTCCAGAGTTTGAGAAAGGAATAGTAGGGCATAAACTTATCTACTATGCGTCTATTGTTGTAACAGGTGGAGCATCATTAGCTAGAGAAGCTGCTTTATTAGGAACGCCAGGACTAAGTCTTTTTCCAGAAGATCTCTATGTAGATAAATGTCTTCAAGAAAAGATGCTTCCCCTCTCGAGATGCAAAAACATAGATGAATGTCTAGCGATAATAACCAGCTATTTAAAGGAGCCTGAAAGGTATAAGGGATACGCATTAAGCCTATTGAAAGAATTTGAGAGACCTTCAGATTATGTACTGAAAATTGTTAATGAGGTTGCGTAAAATCATGGAACCCATAGTTGCGGGAATTGATGAGGCTGGTAGAGGACCTCTTATAGGAGATATGTTTATGGTTATGGTTATCGTTAAAGAAAGTGATGTACAGAAGCTCAAGACCATGGGTGTTAAAGACAGCAAGAAATTAACGAAAGCTGATAGAGAGAGATTGTTTAGTACAATATTGAATCTACTTGAAGTAGCTATAGTAACTAGAATACAACCACATGAAATAGATAATGAAAATCTCAATATTCTTGAAGCTAGAGCTCTCTGTAGACTTATATCGCATGCATGTAGCATTCTGAAGATAGATCGGATTTACATAGATGCATTTGCATATTACCAGAAGATTATGGAGTACATAAAGTTGTGCAATAATATCTGCACGAATCTGCATAACATGGTAGTAGAATATGGAGCAGACGACAAGTATGTTGTAGTTAGTGCTGCAAGTATTATTGCTAAAGTTCTACGAGATAGCCATATAGATATGCTCAAACAGTTCTACGGAGATTTCGGTAGTGGGTACCCTAGCGATAAACGTACAATAGAATGGCTGAAAACCTACTATAATGAGCATAAGAAGTTACCGCCTATTGTCAGAAGATCATGGAAAACAGTTGATAAAATTATAAGATCGAGGGAATCGTTAGATAGGTATCTTCATGGTTATGGACGGTAATCAGAATGTCTCAAATGCTCACCTAACCATTTTTATCCATCAGCAATACATATGTTAACGTTTTTAATTTTGGTATACAAATCCTACTTAATACACATCGGTGGGTAAGGATCTATAGCAGCATCTAGACAAGGTAAGTAAGTAGCAAATAAGGTAATGGTCTATGCCTAGCTACCCAAGGTTTATAGCAGATTCGATGCTTGGGCATATAGCTAGATGGTTAAGGTTGCTTGGATATGATACTCTATACTACCGTGCTATTAGTGATTGGCGGTTAATGAAGATAGCTAAAGAAGAAGATAGAATACTACTCACAAGAGATCTGGGGCTCTATAGGAGAGCTAGAAAAAACGGTGTTAGAACACTATTTATAGAAGAGCCATCTTTAGAAAAAGTTCTAGCAATATTATCGATTAGATACAGCATTAGGCTTGATTTCGATAAAAACGATACACGATGTCCTAACTGTAACAATCAATTGAAATACACAACATCATTAATAGAGGTATCACATAAAATAGATAAAAATATAGCGTTAAAGTACAATGAATTCTGGATATGCAATTCGTGTGATAAGATTTATTGGCAAGGAAACCACTGGAAAACAATTACAGAGTTATTAGATAGAGCTAAAACAGAAAAACTAAAGATTTTAAATAGAGTTAAACCATTAGAAAAAAATGTATAGTGGTAAATGTATGAAATCTCCGGGGTCTAACCCTATAGAACCTAGTGAATTAACATATAATGATGGATTATTTCTTGTGAAACTAGCTAGACAAGCCATAGAGAAGTATGTAGCTGAAGGAGTAAAGATTGAGCCACCAAAAGATACACCAGAAAAGCTCACAAAACCTGGTATGGCTTTTGTAACCATAGAGAGATATAGTGAAATAAAAGAGCTTAGAGGATGTATAGGGTTTCTTCAACCTATAACACCTCTTGTTAAAACTGTTATAAATGCTGCTATAGCAGCAGCCACAGAAGATCCTAGGTTTCCCCCATTATCAAAAGATGAGCTCGACAAAATAGTAGTAGAGGTTTCCATACTGTCAATGCCTAGACAGATAAAAAATATCAACGATATTGTGGTTGGTAAACATGGGCTTATAGTTTCTAGGGGCTGGTATAATGGAACATTATTACCTCAAGTCCCCGTAGAGTATTGTTGGGATAGAGAAACATTCTTAGCTGAATGTTGTTTAAAAGCTAGTTTAGACCCTGATTGCTGGTTGGATTCTAGGACACGTATATACGTTTACGAGGCTACAGTATTCTATGAAGAAAATCCTAGAGGCAGTATAAAGATGAAAAACCTACTAGATGAATACAGGAATAAATGTTTATGGCTACTTGAACTAGATACCTAAGTGCCATAAGTACCATAGGTTTTTGTAGGAAACACACCGATTTTTGATCTAATCTAGAAAATCTGTTACCGATTTATTGTGCTAGATATTTTAATACTGTAACAGTACCTGGGTTTTTACGGTGGGTATATGATACTCTCTGATTTCGATCTAAAGAACTACATCAGGTCCGGTAGAGTAGCTGTAGAGCCTTTTGACGAGGATATTGTGCGTGAAAACGGTCTTGATCTAAGGATTGGGGATGAGGTATGCGAATTAATTGAGGTCGACGAAGTTCTAGACCCGTATGTGGCTAGCGAAGCTGATCTAAGTAGGTTCTACAAATGCTGGAGGGCTGATACATTCATTGTGAAACCCTATGGAAGGTACCTCTTGACAACACTTGAATACATAAAAGTGCCTCCAGAGCTTATGGCATTCGTAGAACTTCGATCAACATTTGCTAGAATGGGTCTATCTATACCGCCGACAATAATAGATGGAGGATTCGAGGGACAGATAACAATAGAGTTGCATGGATCATCTTTTCCAGTTAAGCTAAGATATGGAACTAGGTTCATCCATGTAGTGTTCTCGAGAGTTACAAGCCCTATAGAGAAGCCCTACAGCGGTGGATACCAGAAACAGAAAGGAGTGAAACCTCCGAGACTTCCCCTTACTCCATGACAATAATATGTTCTAGTAATTCAAGTTCCAATGATATGATACAAAATCCATTAGATGCTTTCAGCAATTTATAATCAACAATAGCTCCATGTAAACAGTATATGAGATATGATAGCATCAATATATAGAGGAGCGCATTTACTACGACGGGCTGATTAGCAAATGGTTAACGTACGCATAACCGAGATCTCTAAGGTTGATGATCATTACACAATTAAACTTGGGCTCACTATAATGGACAGCACCATATGTATAAATATTGATAATGTTTCTAGAGCTGTCCATAATGTTGAAGTTAAGTTAAGGAATAATATACTCTACATAGATCTCATCGATGAAAGTGGCAAAGGATTTGCATCATGTGTTATAGATCTCAGTCATATTCATAGAAAGTGTCTTTATTGTAGATCATTAACAATACCTTCTCAATAGTCTTTTGTGATCTAGTAATCTAGTTTCTTGATATCTTTGATTCCAATAAGCTTGATGTCAGACATGTCACTAATCACTTTCTATTTAGGGGTAATGTAGAAACATTAAATAATGAGATGATTAATACTTCTAGATTCCCTTAAAAAACAGGCATAAAACTGAACCGAGCAAAATATGTAGGGTGTAGTGAGATACTACTTAGAACCTGAAGACCAAGATTAAATGTAGCGTTTTAAGAAGCTATACAATCTCTTGCATCAATTTTGTTCTAAATAAAGAAAACTTAAGACTTCTTTACCATCTTTTCTCTACACAATAATGTTTGAGGAAACCATTAATTTAACAATGTCTTCTTCCTAAGAACAACTATGGCTATGAAGATATCAGAACTTCTAAGTTTATGTTACATCATTACCCAGCTTGCGATAGGACTAAGATCTATAGAAAGTTTTCCAATGAACGTGTCACATGATAAGCTTTACGATATATATCTATTATGTTCTATTTTATTTGTTTAAGCATTCTAAATCCTGTACAAACTTTTGAATACACACTCATGGATTAGATTCTTCCTAATTCTACATTTGCATTCAAATTCATGCTAATGTTTATATGTTCTGTAAACTAAATATACTGTTGAATGTACAGAGTTCTATATTTTTTCTAAGTATAATTGATAGGCTCTTAGTAGTACACCTTTTGCTGAATTAAGTATCTCTAAGGGGTTTTGCCCTTCTTCAGGCCGTATCTCAAAACTTACAGCACCTTTGTAGCCTATCTCATGTAGAACTGATAACAATTTAGCGACATCTTTTTCTGTGTTGATTGCTCCTGGTCTGTAAAAGCCCGGATGTGTATCTAAGAGCTTGTTGTCTATCTTCTTTGCGCATCCTATATGGATATGTCCTAGGTACTCTGGATAAGATTTCAGAATTTCTGGATTTTCATTAAGAAGTGGTGCATGACTAAGATCCCACATAATGTACACATTATCAATAGCTTCTCTAACCTTTTCAATTATTTTTATAGTTTCGTCTAAGTTACCAGCAAGTCTTTTTCTATCCCATACAGCATCAAAAGTCTCTAAAAATAATTTGATACCATACTTGTTTGTAATGTTACTAAGATCTATCAATGATTTTACTAGAGCATCAACTGCTTTTGATCTTTCGGGTCCCTCTATATTTGGTCCTGAACATACACCTACACCTATATACCCTCGCTCACCAGCTTTTTCAACTTCATGAGTAAGAATCTCAATAGTCTTTCTTCTCTCATCCTCATTTAATGCATTTGGATTCAGACCTCTTGAAAGAATTATAGGTTGTAATCCAAGTACAAATTTTTTACCATATGACTTATTGATTTCAGCTATCTTTAGCCATTCACTATTGTCTATTACCGTTACTTCTATCAAGTCAAAGAATGGGTCTTCAAGCAGTAGCCTTATCTTTTCTGTAGCATTTTCTGAACTCTTCATCAGCTCCGGAAATAACATAAACGATATTATACCTACATCCCATGGAAATCTTGATACATACTCTAAATCTTTTCTCCTTATAAATCCATAGAGCACCAATATCACCAAACTGTACTGCAATTATTTGAGAAAATAAGTATTTTGGTTGTAAATTAAATCACTATGTACTTAATGTTACTATTATCGACTATATGTTATACAGCTTTATAGCATTTTCATGGAGAAGAGCGTGCGCTATCTCTATAGCTAAATCATTATCTATATATCCTTCAGAAATCATTTCCGCCAAAACATATGCTAACTGTTTCTTTGCTAGTAATGCTTTTCCATATACCCACTCAATTACGTATGCATCACTAAAGAATCCCCCAATCTTATTGTATGGTAGCATCTGTAACCTTAAATGAAGATAGCTCTTTATTATTTCAGGATACATCGAGTACCACCAGTATCCACTTAGGTAAACATTGGGATAATTCTTAGCGATTACAGTTACTTGGTGTGATAAAGTAGAATCGGCTATAAATACATCAAATTTTACATCAGAATATATTGCGAAAATTTGTGTAAGTGCATATAACTGTTCTGGATTATACATGATTATAGCATAGTCTGGTGGCGCAGCCTTAGGAACAAGTCTTTTAACCCCAAGCATCATCTGAAATACTTTCCTGTGTTCTGAACATAGCGTAAGCACCTTGTGTAGTGCGTAAGACGCTAAAGCATACTTAGCCTCATAACCTATAACGCCTTTGGATCTCAATTCTCTAATATAGAGAGATACTTCGTTTCTATGCGCTATCCTGAAGATATCGTCAGGCTGTATAGGTAGCGTAACTGCTACAATATTTTGATCAAATTTATTGAATATAGTCTCCAAGACATGATCAAGATCTTCAGCATGTTCAATACTCAAGCCATATCTATTCTCGAGATCCAATAGAACATCCTTACTTATGTTTTGCACTAAAACATCCAGTCTTAAAGCACCTGTAAAGATATCTCTATCGTATATCGGTATAGGCTCTAAAGGACTCAATGTTAGAAACGATTTCTTAACTCTACAGAACTTTTTAAGTACGGTATATACCCATGTAGAATCACTCTGTTTACTCTCTATAGATTCGACAACCTTTTTCCAATTACTTTCATTTATTTCATCTATATTTAACCCGTAGAGATCCTTTAGTATTTGTCTTAATGACCAAAACGTAGCGGTATTTCTGATAAACTTAAAGTAGGGTAGGGTCTTGACTAACCTATCAGTGGGGGGAAGCTTCTCAAATTCTTCTCTACTCATGCCCGCGGAAACTAACTCTGTAACTATATAATGATAGAATATAATATCATTGAAGTTTTTTGCACTAAGTGTACTGGGATTCAAATGTTCATGAACGTCAACCACATCTATATCTTGTATCTCACTATATAGTTTGTTTGCTGATTCAATTATGTTCTGCATAGTTTTTCACATATTCTTAATTCATCGATAAGAAATAAAATAACTTTAATATTTCAAAGAACACTTGTTAAATAAATAAGACAATGTTTAAACAACAACAAAGTAAAATATTTCAAACTCAAAAGAAGTTACGAGCTTTTTGCATATCTCGGCAGCTTTAAAGGCGTTTTCTGCATAAGCATCAGCTCCTATAGATTTAGCGAACTCTTCTGTTACTGGTGCCCCTCCGACAATTATTTTAACACTATCCCTTAAGCCTTCTCTTTTGAGAGCTTCTATGACATCCTTCATATGAACCATTGATGAAGTTAATAGAGCAGACATTCCCAAGACATTTGGTTTATGTATCTTTACAGCCTCAACAAATTTCTCAATAGGTACATCTACGCCTAGGTCTATAACCTCGAATCCATTTGCTTCTAGAACAGCTTTAACCAGGTTTTTACCTATGTCGTGTATATCACCATAAACAGTTCCTATAACTACTCTTCCTAACGTTTTTATCTTTTTTTTCGACTCAGTAATTATGGGTTTTAGCACATTCATAGCTTCATTAAATATTTCTGAAGCCACAATCATATCAGCTACAAAATACTCCCCCTTCTCATATTTATCGCCAACAATTTTCATTCCCTCAGAAAGACCCTTCTCAATTATATCCATAATATTCACACCATTGTTTAAAGCTTCTTCAATCCACTTTAATGTTCCTTCTAAATCAAGTTCAGCTAAACTATTCTTTATTTTATTAAGTATATTTTCGGCTATATTCGCTCACCTAATGAGATATCTTACATTCTCATATGCTGTTTTAAATACTGAGACTATGTTTTCAGGAGGTGTAGGTGGTTGTATATTATGTGTTGCTGCAAATATGAACCCTCCACGTGGTGCAAAAATCTTTATCAAGTTTTTCACATGCTGAACTACTTCATCAACTTTAGCAAATGGGAGGACACGCTGAACATCTGCCCCTCCTCCCCAGAACGTTATCTGTTCACCATATTCTTTCTTTAGTTTTTCAGGATCCATACCTTTTGCTGACAATTGTATGGGGTTTATTATATCTAAACCAGTATCTATGAACTCTTTTATAAGTGGGAATATTGCTCCATCGCTGTGCAGGAATACGTACATTTTTGAATGTTTCTTAATGTAACTGAATATCTCTTCATATCTATGCTTATAGATATCTCTAAATGTTTGAATTGATATTTGGGGACCTTCTTCAGTTCCTAAATCATCTGCAAAACCTATAACTTGTACATATTCTCCAAACGCTTCTACATACTTTTTAACATTATACATTAACACATCCATTATATAATCTAAAACAGCTTCAGCTAAGTTTTTTCTAAGACGTAAATCGGAGAGCCATCGTGTCCAACCTCTTAGACCTTGCGCCCATGCATGCATACGTCCAGCTAACGAAAACACTAATGCATATTTAGTATTTTTATAAAGATACTCAGATTTTTTCTTAAGAAACTCTACATACCTATCGCTAACCTTAAATAGTTCCCAATCAAAGTTTTTAACATCTTCTACATTCTTAGCATTAGCTAGCGGGTTAATACCATGTGCATCTGGAGGAGAGAATGTAGAGCTAGTTTTAGATCCTTTACCAAGTAGAACTGACTTATTTAGATAGATAGATAAAGAATCTCCCTCCTCAACTATATCTATGCATGCTGGTATTTCTTCAACAAAACCAAGATACCTATGAGTCCACTGCTTCCAATTTTGTTCATATATTTCGGCTCTACCTGTTTCGCTCTCTTTGTAGAGACACGTCATACATTGATAGAAGAGATCCCTATAATAGTCTTCACCAGTTGTTGGCGGCAAATGCCTATTAACATCTATTAGATCAATGTGAAAAATTTGTAGGATGTCTGCATCTACTTCAGTAAGCTGAGCAACAACATCTTTAATTCTAGCTGGTTTCTCTACCAATCCTAGGTATTTTCTTAGATCTCTATAACTTAGAGGATTTATTGTTGATACATGCGTAGATCCAAAATCTATGGGAACTCTATCTGGTTCTTCATGTCTAAGCGCAATTAAAACTCTTTCTCTTGACGTAATTGTCGAATCATTCATACTAGATCCTGTCTCGAACACAACATAATCTTGCTAATAAATCTATCTAGATATGAATTCTACTGGACTTCTAATGAAATACCACTTAGTTTGGAATAGTGTAGCTCAAAAGTTGGTGGATTCTATCCACAACATCATGGATGGTAAAGTTTTTATTTGTGAACATTATATCATGTGTTGAGTATTTTTAGATGGGATGAGAAACCATGGTTCATCTGAGTAAAGATTATGTAATCAATTTGTTGAAGAAGACTTCTATTGAACCATTATTTCTTCCAGTACCTCCAGCTGTAGATCATGCAGACCATATGCTTAAAACAGCTTTAGCAGGATACACGAAACTAGCAGCAGATCACATTCTTCACTACGATATGGAGAATATGTTGCTAGATGTGCTTGGAAGCTTTATTAGAAGAGCAAATCTCATAATCAAGTCTGAGTGTTTATCTACTACTGATCTAGAGACATTTAATACCAGGATACTTAGGAGAGCAAGAATATATGATACAGTTCTTGAACTCGTAATGAATCTTGTTGGTGTTGAGAGTCGCTGGAGTGGTTTTGATGAAGAGACCATCGAAGACGCGCTCACGATTTTGACTAATGCGCTTAGTGAATGGGAATATATTGAGAGAATAGAACTTGGTTCTCCGAATGTGCTTCTAGCAACAATAGAACTTAATGTAAAAGAAATGCTCAAGGTTAATAAGGGTAAGAGTCTTGTAGCTGAAATGGCCAAAAAAGTTATGAATAGTTTAGATATGAATGCTGTTGCAAAAAGTTTTGTTTCAGCTGTAAGAAATGTGTTTACTGAAAACGTTTATAGGAAAAGTTATGAGAAGGGGTTGTGTAAATTTGGTAATGATTATGCTCTGGGATTGAGGTGGCTCAGACATCTGGGGTATGTACAAGTATCTACTAATCCTGTGCTTGCTGGAAAGGCTTATGATGATGATCCTGATCTATGGAATAGATTCATTGATTATGCTAGAAACATATTATCTAAAAGGTATCCAGAATGGTTTAAAGATCCTGATAGATACGCTGACGATATAGCGATGGAAGCAACAAGATTTGCTCTCCTAGATAACTTTTATGTATTTAGGGTACCATTTATACTTTCAAGATATCATGATGGTCTTGTTAGCTATCAGCTTAATCCACTTATAGCTAATAATGTAGAGAAAAGTGTTGAAGCAGCAAAGATATTTGCAATGAGGCTTGAGGAGGATTTAAAGATATACGATGAATATCTCTGGTGGGGCTATAATGTACCAGAAAAAGGTAGACCTAACCTAGTTATCAAGGTTGCGGCAGGCTATCCTGAATCTATAGAGATTGCAGAAAGATTGAATGAAATAGGTATTGGTCAGAACATAACCGTCAGTTATACTGTTGCTCAAGAGGTCTTAGTGGCTTTTGGAGCCATGAAGGGTATGGCTAAAGCAATTAAGAAAGGCATCATACCTACACAAACCTATGATACAAACATGGGTGGAAGGCTTGAGGATCATCTTAGGGAAGATATAGCTGCGAAACTACTTATGAAAGCTCTTGAAAACGTAGATGAGGATAAGAAGATGATGTTGCTTGAGAAACTTGCTAAAGGATTGAAAGTTGATGAAGCCACTTGGACTAAGATTAAGTCGCTAAGTATAAGAGATATAGCTGAGTATCTGTGTAGCCATAGGGTATTGGGTAGAGATCTCATTAGAGAACCATACATAGAAGTACTGGCTGAAACAGGAGCCTATGGCTCTAAAGAAGATTTACTAAGGCTACTCAAACCTCTTGAAATGGCTCTAAAACTTTCAGGTACATATGTAGCTCAAAGAGTTTATGAAATACTGTTCTCTCCATGGAATAGAGAGAAATGGGTAGAGTATCTGGTTAGAGAATTCGGTATAAGGAGAGATCAAGCAGAAATTATACTAGATAGAATAGATCTTCTACCAGCCTCAAAGAGAAAGCCCATAGATACACTGTACACATATGCTTCAAGAAACATGACCAATACTGAATTTCCTGATCATCAACTTTCTGTAGTTAATGAAGTTGTTGGAAAGAATACTAGATTAGATGATTTAGCGGAATCTATATACCAAGAACTAACAAAAGAATATCTTGATATACTCATGCAATATGAGGATTTTGTGAAAGCTTATGAAGCTTCGCCAGAGGTTTTAGACCTATTAAAGAAGGTGGGGATAAACAAAGACTATGGATATAGAGGTGTAAGTCCTAAAGATTGGCCAACATATGGACCATGTGCAAAAACATTGAAAGAATTTACGAATAGCTATATTGCCTTCAGGGAAAGAGTCGTTAATGCTATTAAAGAGCTCTCTAAATCTCTGAACCTATAGTGTTTTAGGATTGAGCGTTTTAACACATAGATGGTGTCAATTATGGCTAAACCCAAGCTCTTTATAACTAGGGAGTTGTTTACAGATGTAATTGAGAAGCTAGAGAAGTATTATAAGGTAGAGGTATGGGATAGATATCAGCCACCACCATATGAGGTGATACTTGAGAAAGCTAGAGAGGTAGATGCTTTAGTTAGTTTACTTAGCGATAGAATAGATTGCAATCTTCTGTATCAAGCTAAGAACTTAAGGATAGTTGCACAACTAGCTGTAGGATACGATAATGTAGATATTGATTGTGCAACAAAATTAGGGATTTACGTAACCAATACTCCTGGGGTATTAACTGAAGCTACAGCTGAATTGACATGGGCTTTGATCCTAGCTGTTGCTAGAAGAATTGTAGAAGCAGATCACTTCGTTAGATGGGGTGAATGGGAGAGACTTAAAACAGCATGGCATCCAAAGATGATGCTAGGTATAGAGTTACGAGGCAAGGTGCTAGGTATAGTAGGTTGTGGTAGAATAGGTTCAAGAGTTGCTGAAATAGGTGCTAAAGGGTTTGGAATGAAGGTTATATACTTTGATAGGAGTAGAAATGAAGAGTTAGAGAAGGAAATAGGAGCTGAATTCAAGGAACTTGATCAACTCTTACGAGAAGCAGACATAGTGTCGCTTCATGTTCCATTAACTAGAGAGACATACCATATGATAAATGAAGAAAGATTGAAGAAAATGAAGAGATCAGCCATACTGATAAATACAGCTAGAGGATCTGTAGTAGATACAGAAGCGTTAGTAAAGGCTTTAAAGGAGGGATGGATTGCTGGAGCAGGTCTAGACGTATTTGAACAAGAACCTCTACCTGCAAATCATCCATTGACAGCGTTCAAGAACGTTGTTATACTACCTCATATAGGTTCAGCAACATATGAAACAAGACATGCTATGGTAGAGCTAGTAGCTGAGAATCTGATAGCGTTCTACGAAGGGAGAGAACCACCAACACTAGTCAATAAAGAGGTACTAAAAATCAGGCCACCGGGTTTTCGCTAAGAATAGAGACTACATCTTGACGTTTCACAAGTATCTCAATAGAAATACCCAAGAAGCCATTCATTACCTACAAACACATTCTCAATTCCATAAGTTTTTAAAATCTCTACAGATTTCCTAACATGACTTATACTTGTTGGAGGTAAGTCTCTAAGGAGATGATCAGGATGGAAAGCTAGAAGAACTATAGGTATTGTTTTATCAATTGAAGATACATATTTAGCCATACCCTCGACTTCTTCTCCATCTACGTAGCCTGGTACGAGAAGAATGCTTATGACTAGTAGCGGGATTTCTTTTCTTTCTCTAGACATATTAGCTAAAAGAACGATATTTTCTTTAATTCTCTCAATAGCTCTATATCCGTCAACACCTGTGAGAGCTTGATACACATTGGGAGTGTATGCCTTCCAATCAATTTTAACAATACCTCCACTCTCAAGACTCAGTTTAGCCATTTCCCTCATTACCTTTGGATTTTCTAAACCATTTGTCTCCCAACAAATTCTCTTAACAACATTATTTTCTGAACTATACCTTAAGATCTTTCTAGCTGCCTCAAGAGCATATATCGAGTGTGGTCCAGGGTCTCCACCGAAGAAGCATACACAAGATACTCTGGTGTTTTCGGTAGCTTCTTTAACAAGTTGATCAACAGATGTTAAGTAACGCTTTCTAAGCTTTGATGATACAGCTATATCCTTATGTTGCCAATTCTGGCAAAAAATACAATTGAGGTTACATCCAGCAAAAAATACGGCTAAATTATAGTACCCATACTCGGGTCCAGGATAGACGCTATACTTAGGATAACCAGCACCAGTAACGGCAGGACACACAGGTGTTGCTACACAATTTGTTGGCAAAGGATCTAGATACATATGAAGAACACCATATCCGGGAGGCTCAACGAATTTTAGATCATCTCCACTATTCCTCCATATACCGCAGAAACCATATCCATTAACAGGAATAGAACATTCATTAACACACAATACGCATTTCACTCCGCTAGGATCTCTAGGAGGTTCTATAGA
The DNA here is from genome assembly GCA_038831005.1 of Ignisphaera sp. Taxonomy (NCBI): domain Archaea; kingdom Thermoproteati; phylum Thermoproteota; class Thermoprotei; order Desulfurococcales; family Desulfurococcaceae; genus Ignisphaera; species Ignisphaera sp. The sequence continues at coordinate 617 of JAWBKZ010000003.1, read as the reverse complement.
CAATCCTACACTTTCTCTATATCTCTTATGAACTTCCATAGCTATTCTGAGAGCATCAATATCACTTCTTAAACATTCTACACAAACTCCAATAACACTACTAATAGTTTTACTGCTATATCCACATAGACGGCATATACCCATATCCAAACCTAATAAGGATCATTGTTCTCAAAGCTTAAGAACTTAGGGTAGGTATTATCATTGTATTCATTGATAAATAATAATGATTACATGTACGAAGATAAAAACAAAAAATGTGCTTTAGATTAGTTAGCAACAACTATGGTTTTCTACATCTAAACATGCACATAGCTATGAATCCTATAATGATTACACCTAGGACAACAAGTATTGGTATAACCCAATTAGGGGCTTCGTAAACAGTAGAGATAACGGTTGTGGGCTTTACATCCGTTAAAGTTGATGTCTGTACTACTGTTATTAATTGTGATATGACAATACTTGTTGTTGTAGTGATTGTATATGGCGACGTAATGGTATATGTATATGGTACTGTTACTGTTGTTGTTGTTGGTACTGTTACTGTTGTTGTTGTTGGTACTGTTACTGTTGTTGTTGTTGGTACTGTTACTGTTGTTGTTGTTGGTACTGTT